>JAZFYH010000001.1:0-5979 GCA_036443475.1 Gammaproteobacteria bacterium
AGCAGAAATTCGCTAATCAGCAATACCGGTATAGCAACCCAGAAAATGCTTGGCGTGTTGCCGTATACCGACAAAAATAACCCAAGCATGAACAGAATAATAATAAACTTGAAAAAATTGTTCAGCAGACCTGTCAGCATAAACACGATTTTCGGCACATAAACCTGCTGGATAATGCCGAGGTTACCCCTTTCCCACTGGCTGGCTCGGTTGACAGAACTTGTACACCATTTAAACGCCACCAGACCGCACCTGAGAAATGGCGCGTATTCCGCTCCCCGGCCGCGCAAGCCGGTTGCAAAAATGAAGTAGAAAACAGCCATGAGAAGTACGGGCTCAAGGAACCACCAGATGAATCCCAGATAGGCGCGCGCCACCTCGGCCTTGAGCTCCGCAATACTGCGGTACCAGATTAATTCCAGGTAGTTCGATAACGCCATTCCAGATCGGTTATTCATGCGTCATCACCTTCACCGGTCCGGCCGTAGCGATCATCGAAACGCACGATGTCATCCTCGCCCAGATAACTGCCAGTCTGGGTCTCGATAATGATCACGTCGGTATCGCCCGGATTCTCCAGCCGGTGCTTGTTGCCTGCTGGAATATAGGTTGACTGGTCCTGCACGAGATCCTCGACTTTATCGCCATTGGTTACACGCGCCACACCCTCAATCACGACCCAATGTTCACTGCGATGTTCGTGCTTCTGCAGGGAAAGCACCGCGCCCGGTTTTACGACCAGGCGCTTGATCTTGTATTTGTCGCCCTCCTCAATCACGGTGTAGGTTCCCCACGGCCGGTGAACTGTCCGATGCAATATGCCTGCTTCGTGTCCTCGCAAGTGCAACTGATCGACAACCTGTTTTACCTGTTGAGCGGCATCGCGTCTGCCAACCAGCAGGGCATCGTCAGTGTCAACGATGATCAAGTCATCAATACCGATAGTAGCTATTAGCCGGTTTGACCCGTGAACATCAGTATTGGTTGTTTGAATATCTACGTGCTCGAAGTTACCGAAAAACTTGTTGCCATTATCGTCCGCTTCTTCAAGCTCGCTGATGGCGTCCCAGGAACCGATATCACTCCAGTCGAACGTTGCCCTGATGACGGCCACGTTGTCCGCCTTTTCCATCACCGCATAGTCGATGGATATGGCAGGAATATCGGTCTGACTTTTCTCGTAAAGCACGACCGTTTTGTTCATATCCGTATTAGCAAAAGTTTCCGCACAGGTTTTTGCAGACGTGCTTGCAATCTCTGGCGCATGTGTATTTAAGGCATCCAGGATGGTTCGTGCCTGGAAACAGAACATACCTGAATTCCAGAGAAAATTTCCGGCATCCAGAAATTGTTCGGCCAGATCGATATCTGGTTTTTCGACAAAGCGCGTCACCGCGAAACTGCCGTCGTCGAATTCGGCGCCGGTTTCAATGTAGCCGTAGGCCGTTTCCGGCACATCGGGTTCTATGCCAAACGTGACCAGTCGGTCATTGGCGGCGGCGGCAACCGCCACTTTCGTCGCGGCATAAAACGCCTCAAGTTTCTTTATTAAGTGGTCGGCAGGCAAAATTAGCAGCACCGCGTCGTCGCCATAGATCGTTGCAATTTCTTCGGCTGCTAGTGCTATGGCTGCCGCGGTGTTGCGACCTTCCGGCTCGTTGCGGTAGAAAATTTCCGTTCCAGTCAGCTGGTCTTTGAGTTGTTCGACGTCTTCTTGGGTCTGAAACTGATACTCGTGGTTAGTGACCACGAACATGCATTTGACACCAGGAACCCCTGCTGCGCGTAACACTGTTTTCTGCAATAACGACTCGCCGTCTTTCAGACGAATGAATGGTTTCGGTCGCTTGGCACGTGACAGCGGCCACAGTCGCGTGCCCTTGCCCCCGGAAAGAATGACGGGAATTATTGTGGCAGTACCATGCTGTTTGTTGTTCGCCACGTTCCTACCCCGCAGCATCCAGCGCACTGACCAGTTCCGCAGTTTTCTGCTGCAGCAGTGCCAGATTCTGACGTGCTTCAACGTTTAAGCGAACCACCGGTTCCGTATTCGATTTGCGCAAGTTAAAGCGCCAGTCCTCGAACTCAACGCTCAGCCCATCCGTGTAATCCACGTTCAACGCCTCGGGTGAGTACCGAACTTCGATGTCGTGTAACAAGCGGTCCGGGTCCTGCACTCGCCGATTGATCTCACCACTGACCGGAAAACGTTGCTGGTACCCAGCAAGAAACGATGATAATGGCTTGCCCGACGTAGATAGCAATTCCGCAACCAGCAGCCAGGGGATCATGCCGCTGTCGCAGTAATGAAATTCCCGGAAATAGTGATGTGCGCTCATTTCGCCGCCATAAATGGCGTTTTCCTTGCGTAGACGTGCCTTCATGAAAGCGTGTCCGGTCTTGCTCAATACCGGCACACCGCCGGCATTTTTGGCCACTTCGATGGTATTCCAGGTGCAACGCGGGTCATAAACAATGCGCGCTCCTTTGTGCCTCGCGAGTAACTGTTCGGACAGCAGCCCGATCATGTAATACCCCTCCACAAAGTTCGCGTTCTCGTCGAACAGGAAACAGCGGTCAAAATCGCCGTCCCAGGCCACACCCATATCGGCACCGTGCTCCCTGACTGCATTCGCCGTCACACTGCGATTTTCAGGAAGTAACGGATTGGGAATACCGTTAGGGAAACTGCCGTCGGGTTCATGGTTGATGCGTAAGAATTCAAAAGGCAGGAACTCGGCCAGCGCGTCAATAACCAACCCCGCTCCGCCGTTACCCGCATTGACCACGATCTTAAGCGGTTTCAGTTGGGAAACATCGATGTAGGTCAACAGGTGTTGAACGAAACGTGACCGTGACGACAATTGTGGTAATTGTGGTTGCGAAATATCTGCGGGAGGTTGCGCCTGCTTGGCCAGTGCCTTGATTTCTGCCAAACCCTCGTCACCGGATAACGGCTTGGCTTCCTCGCGTACCAACTTCATGCCGTTCCAACCGTGCGGATTATGGCTGGCAGTCACCATCACACCACCATCCATGTTGCGGTTAAATGTTGCAAAGTAGACTTCCTCAGTGCCACACAGGCCAATGTCTGATACCTCGCTACCTGCCGCGACCATGCCCGCAGCAAAAGCGCCAGTCAAAGACTCACTGGTTGGCCGCACGTCGTATCCGATCACCACTTTGCGCGCTTGTAGATAGTTGGCAAAACCAAATCCTATACGCCATGCAATTTCTTCATCCAGGTCGTCCGGCACCCGACCGCGCACGTCGTAGGCTTTGAAAATTCGATCAATCCGATTGTTGGTTTCTAAAGACATACTCGAATCAGGCCTCACGAGTTGGCGTAGTTGTATGCCACAACCCGCGGCGTTCCGATACATCAATCTTGCACGAGTCAATCCACTGTTGGTTTTGCAGATACCAGGCAATCGTCTTGCGCAACCCCGATTGCAACGACTCGCTTGGTCGCCAATTCAGTTCACTTTCGATTTTCGTTATATCAATCGCATAACGTCGATCGTGACCCGGGCGATCTTTGACAAAAGTGATTAATTGTTCGTGTGGGCAGTGCTTAGAGTCCGACACCATTTCATCCAGCACGCGACAAAGGTTTGTAACCAGATCAAGATTCGTTAATTCACTAAGACCGCCAACGTTGTAGGTCTCCCCTTCGCTGCCTTGATCAAGAATCAGCCCGATGGCCTCGCAGTGATCGTGTACATACAGCCAGTCACGTACGTACTTTCCGTCGCCATAGATTGGCAGCGGTTTGCCAGCCAATGCGTTCATAAATACAACCGGGATCAGCTTTTCCGGAAACTGGTAAGGACCGTAATTGTTGGAACAATTGCTGATGGTGATCGGCAAACTATAAGTTTCATGATAAGCACGCACCAGGTGATCAGAGCCCGCCTTACTGGCGGAATACGGAGAATTGGGTGCATAGGGCGTGAGCTCGGTGAATGCCGGATCCGATTCCGAAAGCGTTCCAAATACCTCGTCCGTGGACACGTGGTGAAACCGGCATGCCCTGTCCCATGATTCGTTGTCAAGCCAAGCCGTTTTTGCTGCCTTTAGTAATGTGTGCGTACCTATGACGTTGGTCTGCACGAACGCATCGGGCCCTGTAATCGACCGGTCAACATGCGATTCGGCCGCAAAATGTACGAGGGTATCGATTTTATATTTCTGCATCAGATCGTTCACCAGTTTCTGATCGCAAATGTCACCTTCCACAAACATGAATTGTGGGTTGCCTGCCAGCGCCTCCAGATTCATCGGATTTCCGGCATAAGTCAGCACGTCAAGCACTACGACATTGTCTTCCGGCTGCCTGTCCAACCAGTAATGCACGAAATTCGCGCCAATGAACCCTGCACCACCCGTTACCAGCAAATTACGCATCAGATTTTTCCATCAGCATTTTTTGCAGGCAATCACGCCACGCAGGCGCCTGTCTTTGCAGCAATTGTTCGGTAGCAGAACAGTCCAGCACGCTGTACGCGGGTCGAGTTGCCGGTGTCGGGTATTCAGTTGTGGTAATCGGATGCAACGGAATACGTTTTTGCAACAGGTTGCACGCTAGGGCCTCATCCTGGATTGCCAGCGCAAAGTCATACCAGCTGGTCACACCGCCGTCGGTCCAATGGAAAATTCCGCTTATCTCAACCCGTTCGGCAAGTGCCAGACAAGTTTTGGCAATCGATGTTGCCCAAGTCGGGCTACCCAGTTGGTCGTTCACAATGCGCAATTCATCTTGTTCCTGCATTAGGCGCAACATAGTGTTCACGAAATTATGACCTTTGCTGGCGTACACCCAGGCACTGCGTAAAACGATTACGTTGCTACCCAGGGTATCCAGCGCCGCCCGTTCTCCAGCCAGTTTACTGCGCCCGTACGCACTTAACGGCCCGGTCGCGTCCAGCGGCTGGTAGGGACGGCTGGCGTGTCCATTAAAAACAAAATCCGTGGAGATTTGCAGCAATCGACAGCCCTGCTTCTTACAGGCCTCAGCGAGATTTGCCACAGCCTCCGCGTTAATCGACATCGCCAGGCTTTCATTTTCCTCTGCCTTATCCACCGCCGTGTACGCCGCGGCATTAATGACCACGTTCGGGGTGTTTGCCGCGATACAGTCGTGCACCGCCTGCTTGTTGCTTATATCCAGGTCAGCGTGTGTAAGAGCGACGACGGATGTATCCGGTGCTGCCGCAGCCACCAGGCCACGCCCCACCTGCCCTGCCGCACCTGTTACCAGCAGTTTCACGCAAAATACTCCGCCTCCGCCAGCGCCGGTGCCTGCCGGTCTTTGTCCGACAGCAACGGCGATACTCCTTTCGCCAACGGCCACTCAATGCCGATCTCGCTGTCATTCCAGGCGATGCCGCGTTCGTGTTGTGATGCGTAAAAATCTGAACACTTATAGGCCACATCTGCCGTGTGACTCAACACTAGGAATCCATGCGCAAAACCTTCGGGTACCCACATCTGGAAATTGTTTTCGTCATTCAGCTCGGCACCAACCCATTTCCCAAACGATGCCGATGATTTCCGGATATCGACGGCCACATCAAACACTTTGCCTTGCAAAACACGGACCAGCTTTCCCTGCGGCTGCTGAATCTGGTAATGCAAACCGCGCAAGGTCCATTGCACGGAGCGACTGTGATTGTCCTGCACAAACGAAGCATCGATGCCACCGGCAGCAAATTTTTTCTGCTCCCAGGTTTCCATGAAGAACCCCCGCGCATCACCAAACACGTTCGGCTTAATTAGCACTACGTCGGGAATAGAAAGTTTTTCAAACTTCATTGCTGTCCAATTCCTCGACCAGGTTTATCAGGTATTCGCCATAACCGGTGTTTGCCATGGATTCCGCCAGGCGGCGCACGTCATCCGCCGAGATGAATCCGGCACGAAAGGCGATTTCCTCCGGACAGGCGATCTTGAGACCCTGGCGTTGTTCGATAGCTTCAA
>JAZFYH010000002.1:0-3432 GCA_036443475.1 Gammaproteobacteria bacterium
CACGGTAGTATTCCGGTTGCCAGCGAGGATTACGGCATAGATTTCGAAGCGGAACTGACGGTGGTGACCGATGACGTTCCGATGGCGGCAAGTACGGAAGAGGCTGCGTCGCACATTAAATTATTAATGCTGGTTAACGATGTATCGTTGCGCAACCTGATACCCGCCGAGCTGGCTAAGGGATTCGGGTTCATGCAGTCCAAACCGCGCTCCGCGTTTTCTCCCGTTGCGGTGACGCCGGACGAGCTCGGTGACGCCTGGGCGGATGGCAAAGCACACCTGGAGATGGTGACGCACTTGAACGAGGAGCGGTACGGTCACCCGCACTGTGGTACCGACATGCAGTTTGGTTTTCCTGAGTTAATTGCGCACGCAGCAAAAACGCGTCCACTGGCCGCCGGCACCATTATTGGGTCAGGCACCATTGCCAACCAGGACGAAAGCGTGGGCGCATCCTGCCTGGCCGAAAAACGCGTACTCGAGATCATCAAAGACGGCTCAGCAAAAACTCCGTTCATGAAGTACGGTGACCGCATCCGGATTGAAATGTTTGATAAGTCGGGGGACAGTATTTTTGGCAGCATTGATCAGGTAGTTGAACGCTACTAGGGATGAGCATGCAACTGTTTACCTATTTCCGCAGTACCGCCGCCTATCGCGTCAGAATCGCATTAAACATCAAGCGGCGGGAGGCAGAGCAGCACTTTGTAAATCTTGTAAAGGATGGCGGCGATCAGCACAAACCAAGCTTCAGGAAATTGAATCCGCAGGGTCTAATTCCAGTCTTGGTCAGCGACGGCATCGCGATTTCGCAATCCCTGGCAATTATTGAATATCTTGAAGAGGTGCAACCCAACCCACCTCTACTGCCTTCCAATCCCCTGGACCGGGCCTGGGTACGCGGCCTCGCTATGGCGGTCGCCTGCGATATTCATCCATTGAACAATTTGCGAGTGCTCAAATATCTGGAAAACGAAATAAGTGTAAACGAGGAAACTAAACTAACTTGGTACCGCAACTGGGTGGCGCAGGGGTTTGCCGGACTGGAAGAAACGCTTGCCAATGACCCACGTAAGGGAAAGTTTTGCTACGGTGACGCGCCGGGGCTTGCAGACATTTTCCTTGTGCCGCAGGTTTTTAACGCCAACCGTTTTGACTGCGACATGACGTCTTATCCGACCTTGCAACAAATCAATGCCACTTGCCTGACATTGCCGGAGTTTCAGCAAGCAGCACCGGAACAACAGCCGGATGCAATCTGAGCCGTGATTTTCAAGGAGCGAGTTCTGTGAGCGGATTGCTGGGTGCAGGCACGACTTGGGGTTTGCTATTTCTCGGCGCAGCACTGGCGGCCGCCTATTTTCGTGTTTCCCGTATTACCTGGACCGCAACAGGCCTGGTATTAGTAGCAACTTTTTTCTATTGGTCTTACGTCGGTTTTATCTGGAAATTATTGGCGGCGATCTTGTTTTTAGCACCCGCTGTTATTTTCAACCTGCCGGCCTTGCGCCGTAAACTAATTTCCGACCGCATGCTGACTTTTTACCGCAGTGCGATGCCGGAAATTTCACAGACTGAACGCGACGCACTGGAAGCGGGCGGTACCTGGTGGGACGCCGAACTGTTCAGTGGTATGCCACGCTGGCGTGAGTTACTTGAATTTGACCAGCCAAAACTGAGCGAAGAGGAAATCGATTTCCTGAGCGGGCCGGTCGAGCACTTGTGCGGCATGCTCGATGACTATGCAATTAATAACGAATTAAACGACCTGACACCGGAAACCTGGCAGTACATCAAGGAACAGGGTTTTTTCGGAATGATTATTCCGCGCGAATTCGGCGGCAAGGAGTTTTCGGCGGCCGGTCACGCACAAGTGGTGATGAAAATTGCCACACGATCCATCAGCGCGGCACTTACCGTCATGATTCCAAATTCCGTGGGGCCGGCGAAACTTCTACTGCGCTATGGCACCGAGGAACAGAAAAATCATTATCTGCCACGGCTCGCACGTGGTGAGGAAATACCGTGTTTTGCGCTAACCGGGCCGGAAGCGGGCTCGGACGCCAGTGCGATGCCTGATACGGGTGTTGTGTGCCGTGGTGAATTCAACGGTAAAAAAGACGTGTTGGGCATTCGCCTTAATTTTGACAAGCGTTACATCACGCTGGGACCAATTGCCACAGTCTTGGGCTTGGCGTTCAAGCTTTACGATCCCGATGGGTTGCTGGGCAAGCAGGAAGATCGGGGTATCACACTGGCATTGGTTCCGGCTGATACGCCGGGTATTTCCAAAGGAAGCCGTCACAAACCTTTGCACATGGCATTTCTTAATGGACCGTTACATGGCGAAAATGTGTTTATTCCCATTGACTGGATAATCGGTGGCCCGGACCAAGTCGGTAAGGGCTGGCGCATGCTGATGGAAAGCTTAACGGATGGCCGTTCCATTTCGCTACCCGCTTTGTCTACCGCAGCGGCAAAAGTCTGCGCTCGCGTAACCGGCGCTTACGCGACAATTCGAAAACAATTCCGTGTGCCCATAGGGCAGTTTGAAGGCGTGCAGGAGGCGCTGGCGAGAATAGCGGGCAATACTTACGCTATGGATTCGGTACGCCGACTAACCCTTGCGGCGGTGGATGCCGGATACAAACCTTCCGTGATTTCCGGGATTGCCAAGTACAACCTTACCGCGCGTTGTCGACAGGTGGTCAACGATGCGGTTGATGTGCATGGCGGTGCCGCACTTTGTCTCGGGCCGAAAAACCTGTTGGGTCAGATCCAGGATTTTCCCGCCGTAGGTGTAACGGTGGAAGGCCACAACATCCTGACACGCAACTTGATCGTATTTGGCCAAGGTGCGATCCGTTGTCACCCACATCTATTGGCTGAACTTGAAGCGGCGTATACCGAGGATGAAGAAAAAGCCCGGCAACAGTTTGACCGGGCCGTTACCGGACACATCGGATTTTCGATCAGTAATGCAGTGATAACGATTTTGTTAGGCTTGAGCGGGGCGCGCTTTGCTGCGCGGCATGAAAACCCGAGTTTGCGTTACGGTCAGGCACAACTAACACGCATGAGTACCGCGTTTGCATTCGTAACTGACATCCTGTTGCTGGTGTATCGCGGGGAAATCAAACGGCGTGAACGACTCTCCGGGCGTATGGCAGACATTTTCAGTCAACTGTTGATCGCCTCAGCCGCCATGAAACATTTCGACGATCAGGGTAGGGAAGACAACGATGTACCGCTGATCACTTGGGTAATAAAAGATTGCCTGGCAATTATCCAGGTCAGTTTCGACGAAGTATTTCGAAATCTGCGTTATCCCTGGCTGGGCAGAGTATTGCGCGCCTGGGTGTTCCCCTTGGGGCGTTCCTACTCTCCGCCCTCCGACGCGCTTGGACAAGAAGTCGCCGAAATCCTGCTGAC
>JAZFYH010000003.1:0-14246 GCA_036443475.1 Gammaproteobacteria bacterium
AATCGAGAAAGGGCAGCTTGTGCTCCAGGGGATTGACGAGCGTAACGCCGTGGCCACGCTCTTCGAGTTTCTTGACAACAAAACGCGCCGCCTTGATGCACTTGCAAACCTGACGGACGCTGCCGTAAATCACTGCCACATTCAATCCCATTGAGTTTTACAGTGTCGTTCTCCGAAAGAAGTCAATTCATTCAAATTCAATCAGGCTTCAAACGCTTCGCCAGGAATTCAATTAAATAGCGCACCCTGGTCGTCAAATGATGCCGTTCGGGGTAGACAATCCAGGTCGCCGCGTCCTGAATTTCATGATCTTGTAACACGACTTCCAGTTCGCCCCGATCAAGTTCTTTGTGTAGGTAGTAAATGGCCAGGCGGATCAGGCCGACACCTTTTATAGCGGCTTGTTTCAGTGCCCGGCCACTGTCACTTATCCAGCTACCACGCACTTTCATTGTTCGATCGCCTTCAGGATAAGCAAATCGCCAGGGCGTATCGGTCAGTGTAAGACAATTGTGCGAACGTAGATCGTCAGGTTTTTTCGGTCGCCCGTGTTTCGCAAGATAAGCGGAACTGGCACAAACGACCACACGGCGTGGAGCAATTTTGCGCGCGATCATTGAACTATCGTCCAGCGCGCTCATACGTATCGCCAGATCGAAGTTTTCGCCAATGATGTCGACCACGCGCATGCGCGTATCGAGGTGAATAGAAACTTCGGGATACATCATCGAGAACTCTGCAATCGCCGGAGCAACGAAGTGCTCGGCATAGAGCCCAGGGGCGGTTATGCGCACCAGGCCCTGGGGTTTCTTTTGCAGGTCGGCGATATCGGATTCCAGGGTGCTGAGCTGATCGAGTATTTCGAGGCTGCGCTCATAATAAATACGACCTATTTCCGTCAGCCGGACGGCGCGAGTCGTCCGGTGCAGTAGCCGAATATCCAGCCGGTCCTCAAGCCGCCTTACCTGGCGGCTCACAAAAGAGGTGGAGACACCGAGGGTATTGGAAGCGGCAGTAAAACCGCCCTGTTCGACCACCGCGACAAACTCATGTAATCCTTCGTGATTCAGCATTATTGCTCCTGAGCAATGATTATTGAACTTAAAGGCCTATTAATCTTAGGTCAGCAATAATATAAGGTAAACCATCTGAATCTTACTAACTATTACTACCAAATAACGGAGACGAACATGACAACGACCAATCCTGTAACCCGCGGCGCTCACCATGTCGGGCTGACCGTGCCAGATCTTAAAGCGGCACAAGAATTTTATGTCGAAACCTTAGGTTTCGAAGTGCTGGGTGAAGTGCCGGATTATCCGGCGGTATTTCTTTCTGACGGCGGCACCATGCTCACCCTATGGCAGGCGGTTGATCCAGAAAATGCGGTGGCATTTGATCGCAAGAACGTCATCGGCCTGCATCATCTCGCATTCAAAGTGGACGGCGATGAAGCGCTTGATCAACTCCACACAAAATTGCAGTCAACCAAGAATGTGGAAATCGAATTCGCACCGGAACCCCTGGGTGATGGACCGACTCGGCATTTCACTATTTCCATGCCTGGCGGCATCCGGATCGAGTTTATCGCACCGGCTGCGTAAAGATGTTTCGCACTACTTATCGCTGGTTGAACGGTAAGTCTTTATGGTAAGGCGGTCCCTGTCCCCGTCGCACATCCCCCCTAGCGATTGGGACCGCCTTACTTCATTTCTCGGCGCGATCATCCGGTTATGATGGATATGGCGCAGCAAAACCTGACCCGTGGAGGATTTTACGATGACACGAAATAACGTCGAATCACCATTTCATCGGGGCGAACGAGAGATCCAGTCACGACAAGGTGTGCGTGAGCAAGTCGAGGGTATTGGACAAAGATTTATCCGTGATTACCTGCCCGAAGAGCACAGCGAATTCTATGCACAACTGCCTTATTTGCTCATCGGTACAGTGGACGAATCCGGACGTCCTTGGGCGTCAGTTCTCGCAGGGCGTCCTGGTTTTGTGCACGCGTCTGATCCACACACATTAAGTATCAACGCTCGGCCAATATTCGGCGACCCGCTTAATAACACGCTATCAGTAGGATCGCAGGTTGGTTTACTCGGAATCGAGTACCAAAGCCGCCGGCGGAATCGCTTATCAGGCAAGATTGCGGCGCTGCATGATGGACACATCGACATCAAGGTTGTTCAGGCTTTCGGTAACTGTCCGCAATATATTCAGGCACGCGGTTATGAGTTGTTACCCGAGATCGATAACATCGGCGAGGAACGTCCTGTCCATAGCCTGGAGCGACTCGACGAGCGGGCCCGCGCAATCATTTCACAAGCGGACAATTTTTATATTGCCACGCATTATTCCGAGGATGCCGAAAACGCCATTTACGGCGCCGACGTATCACATCGCGGCGGCAAACCTGGCTTCGTACGAATCGAAGACGATCAGACATTAACGTTTCCCGATTACAGTGGAAATAACCATTTCAATACTGTCGGCAATATGCTCCTGAACCCGCGTGCGGGTTTGTTGTTCATCGATTTCGACAACGGTGATCTCTTGTACCTCACCTGCACGGCCGAAATCATCTGGGACAACGAAGAGCGGCATGCCTTCGTCGGCGCCGAGCGTTTGGTGAGATTTACGCTGAACGAGGGATTCCTGGTTGAAAAGGCGATACCCATCCGTTGGAACTTCCTGGAGTATTCCCCAAGTCTCGAAATGACTGGCTCATGGGAGGAAGTTGCCGAAAAAATTGATGAGCGAATACGCGGCAATGTTTATTGCAATTATACGGTCACGCGAGTGGAACCGGAGAGTGAAACTATTACGTCTTTTTATCTTGAACCGGCAGATGACGAGAAAATTCATTGCCATAAGAGCGGTCAATTTTTACCGATCGAGATTCAACTGCCCGAAGCGGATTCACCGATTCAAAGAACCTACACGATTTCGAATGCGCCGAACGGTGAATACTACCGTCTTTCAATCAAGCGGGAGCCCCCGGCAAAACCTGAGTTGCCTCCCGGTTTGTCATCCAATTATTTTCATGATCACGTAAAAGTCGGTTCGACCATTCGAGCCATGTCACCGCGCGGCAAGTTTGTAATGGATGAATCAAGTACCAGACCGGTAGTCCTGATCAGCGGCGGGGTCGGCATTACACCCATGATCAGCATGTTGGAGCAGTTGGCGAACGAAAGTGTCGGCTGTGGGTGCAAGCGGCAAGTTTGGTTTGTTCATGCCGCCCGCAACAGTGAAGTGCAGGCCTTTGGCAAATACGTTCGTGATCTCAAGAAAGATTGGCCCTGCCTGCAAGTGCATGTTCGCTACAGCAAACCATTGGATACAGATGTCGAAGAAGAGGACTACGATAGCGTCGGCCACGTAGACATCGAACTAATCAAATCTCTGCTGCCTTTCGACGACCACGAATTCTACTTTTGTGGTCCGGCGCCTTTCATGGAGTCACTGTACGACGGCTTAAAAGGATTAAACGTATCGGACGAACGCATTCATTACGAATTCTTCGGTCCGGGCGCAAGCTTGCATCAGGAGCGGCCGAGCGGTTTTGAATCTCTGGCCGCGGCATTGGGTGACCGAGAACCAGTCACGGTGCGGTTGGCCCGTTCCGGCATTGAAGCAAGCTGGGATCCGAGTAAAGGAACGCTACTCGATTTTGCGGAAGCACAAGGACTGCAGCCGGCGTATAGCTGTCGTTCCGGTATTTGTCAGACTTGTACGACAAAGGTTCTACAGGGTGCAGTCGAATATACCGAACCTCCCATGACCCCACCGCCCGAAGGTGAAGCATTAATTTGTTGCAGTTTTCCTCGTCCGGAACCAGTTGGCGACGAGGATACGGTACCACTTATTCTTGACTTGTAAATTCGATACTGAAGCTAATAGACATGACCGTTTTAGCAGCAAGCTTCTTACTAACTGCGATTCTATACGCCGCTGCAGGCTTTGGCGGTGGATCGACCTATAACGCTATTCTTGTATTAGCCGGTGTGGATTTTACCGTACTTGTACCTGTCGCACTCGCCTGTAATCTTACTGTGGTGTCCGGTTCGAGCGTACGGTTTGCTAAAGCCGGGTTACTTCGACTGACTCGAATTACACCTTTTGTGTTCACCTCAATTCCCGCCGCATGGTTGGCTGCGCGCATGCCTATTGCGAAGGAAACCTTTGTATTGCTGCTGGGTCTGAGCTTAATTGCGGCGGCCGTGCTGCTTTGGTTCGAAAAGCAGATTCAACCAAGAGCATTTTTTCACCATAACAAAATGATGCCATGGGCGGTCGGGCTCCCAACGGGCGCCGCTTTGGGTGGTATGGCGGGTCTCGTCGGTATTGGCGGTGGAATATTTCTTTCGCCCGTTCTTAATTTAATGCGGTTTGACAATCCCAAGATTATCGCAGCCAGCGCCGCTTTTTTTATTCTTGTTAATTCAACCGCCGGTCTTGCCGGTCAGTTAACAAAGCTCGACACAGCCAATCAGCTAAGTGAGGCTTTTGCTTATGCCCCGTTACTTATCGCAGTGTTTATTGGCGGCCAGTTGGGCAGTCATTTTGCCGTCAACCGTCTGAGTTCACAAATTGTGCGGCGGCTTACCGCATTGTTAATCGGCGCAGTAGGCATTCGTCTTCTAAATACATGGTGGGAGTTTACGGCATGAGTGGCGCAATCTTAAACCGCACGGAGCACGAACCCCTTATTAGTGTAGAACAAGCCACACGTCGCATAATAAAAAGCGTGGCGCCTGTTACCACGGAATCCATATCTTTGGATCATGCGCATGGTCGTATTCTCCGGGAGCAAATTTTCGCTGATCGCGATCAACCGGCCTTTAATCGGGCGACCATGGATGGAATAGCAATTAATCATTCTGCAATTACCAAAGGCACAACAAAGTTCTATCTGCAAGACAAACAGTCGCCGGGGCAAGCGCCTAAAATTTTGTCAGACGAGCATTGTGCTATTGCAATCACAACAGGTGCACCATTGCCGGAGGGATGTACGGCTGTCGTTCCGCAAGAAAAATTAACCTTTCATGGCGCAGCAGTTTTTTTGCACAAGGTTTCAGAAGTGCACGAATACTCAAACGTTCATCTGTCAGGTTCGGATTTTCGTAAAGGTGAACTTTTGTTAACGCCAGGTTGTACTATTGGCGCCGGGGAGGTTGGTGCAATTGCATCCGCGGGACGTCGATCCGCTAACGTTTCGGCCGTAGTTCGGGTAGCGGTTGTTATTACGGGCAACGAAATAGAATTACAAAGTGAGTCGAGTAATTCTTTCCAGATTAGAGATATAAACGGACCGATCGTCACGTCGGTACTATCCACGATACAAGGCTGCGAAGTTAGTCGTGTGTACGTATTGGATTCCATTGCAGCATTGGAAAAAGTTATTGGGGAACAATTAGCAAACAACGATGTAGTTATTACAACGGGTGGCGTGTCAAAAGGTGATGCCGATTTTATTCCACATGTCATGGAACGACTTGACGTGCAGCAATTGTTTCACGGTGTCGCGCAAAAACCGGGCAAGCCCTTATGGGTGGGTCTCGGTCCACAAGGACTTGTTTTCGGATTGCCGGGAAATCCCGTTTCTGTGACGCATTGTCTAGTTCGCTACGTCCTACCGGCCATTCGCCGCATGCAGCAGGCAACGGACACACCACCCAAATACGCTCGCCTTGCCCGTGATATGCGCGGTTTGAAAAACAAAATTTGGTTTGTGCCTACATTTATCGAGACTGATGAAGAGGCAGTGGTATGGGCGGATCCGCGCGTTCCTAATACTTCGGGCGATTTTTCCAGCCTGGTTAATACCGGTGGGTTTATAGAATTGCCGATGGGCACGTCACCGATAAAACAAGGTACGCCATTGAAACTTTATGAATTCGGGAGACTCTTATGAGCTCTGTTTTGCAAGCAGCAAAGATAACCTTTCGAGCCGCTGATATACGGTCCGAGCTCTACGATCAACTCAAGCGGCCGTTACACGATCTCAGGATTTCGGTCATTGACCGATGTAATTTGCGTTGCAGTTATTGCATGCCAGAAACAGAGACTCTGAAGCGGCATTCTTTTATCAACGCCGACAAGAGA
The DNA here is from genome assembly GCA_036443475.1 of Gammaproteobacteria bacterium. Classification (GTDB taxonomy): domain Bacteria; phylum Pseudomonadota; class Gammaproteobacteria; order Natronospirales; family JAZFYH01; genus JAZFYH01. The sequence goes on from JAZFYH010000003.1 coordinate 6,115, forward strand.
CTGTCATTTGCGGAAATAGAACGCTTAGTTCGCGTGTTTGCGAAACTTGGTGTTGCAAAAGTGCGCTTGACGGGCGGTGAGCCGTTATTACGCAGGGATTTACCGTCACTGATAGCGCGCCTTAACAATATACCGGGCATAGAAGACATAGGATTGACTACCAACGGCATCTTGTTGGAACGTCACGCCGCTGCCTTGAGCCAGGCGGGATTACATCGCGTTACCGTGTCGCTTGACGCCCTGGATAAAACCAGATTGGCGATAATCTCGGGAGGGCGCGCCGATAAGGAAAAAATTCTGGCAGGGATTGATGCAGCGCTCAAACACAATCTTGCGCCGGTGAAAGTTAATACAGTTGTCATACGTGGCGTTAATGACACCGAAGTTTTGCCACTGGTCGAACACTTCAGAAATACCGGAGTAATACTGCGTTTTATCGAATACATGGATACGGGAACGATTAGTCAGTGGCAACGTTCCAGCGTCGTTTCTTCCAAAGAACTTTTGCAACTTATCCATCAGCGCTGGCCGTTGCGTGCGCAAACACAAAACTATCAGGGTGAAGTAGCGTCTCGCTATATCTTCGAAGACGGTGCGGGGGAAATCGGTTTCATCTCTTCGGTGACCCAACCATTCTGTGAAGCTTGCACCCGTGCGCGAATTACGTCAGACGGCAAGCTCTACACATGTCTTTTTGGCAAGTCAGGATTCGATCTGAGGGCGCTATTATCAGCCGGTGCAAGCGATGAAGAAATTACAAATTCTATTTGCGGCGTTTGGTCTAAGCGTGAAGACCGTTACAGCGAACTGCGAAACGGAACACAAAACCAAACAATCGAGCATGCAGAAATGTTTTATCTCGGAGGCTAAATGATTACTCACGTAAGTAAAACCGGAAGCCCAAACATGGTCGATATCAGTGACAAACAGCCAACTCTGCGCCGTGCAAGAGCGCAAGCGCGACTTTACGTAAATGATGAGATTGAGAACTTGCTACGTGCTGAAAATTTAAATTCTCCGAAAGGACCGGTTTTTGATACCGCGATTCTAGCTGGGATCATGGCTTGCAAACGCACACCTGAATTAATTCCACTTTGCCACCACGTTGCCTTGCAAGATTGCAACATCAATATCCAATTCTCGGGCCAAAAAGAAATTCTAATCGAATGCGAAGTCAAAACAGTTGATCGCACCGGTGTCGAGATGGAAGCATTAACCGGTGCTTCGGTCGCCGCGCTGACTGTTTATGACATGTGCAAGGGTATTTCCCAGGACATCGAAATATCCGGAATCCGGTTGATAGAAAAGAAGGGCGGAAAATCCGATTTCGGCAATGGAGAGTAGTTATGAATAAAGCGTCAAGTCAAAAAGCAATAACTGTTCGTTATTTTGCCCAGTTGCGTGAACAAGCAAAGATCAATATCGAAACGATCAGCACCGAGGCGGAAACAGCAGTAACACTTTATGACGAACTGTCACAACGTCATGGTTTTTCACTCGAGCAAGTGGCCTTACGAGTCGCAGTGAACGGTGCTTATGCAAATTGGAATCAGTCAATCGCAGATGGGGATGAAGTCGTTTTTATTCCTCCCGTCGCTGGAGGCTAAGTATGTTTAAACTGACAGACTGTCCAATCGACGTAGATAAAATCACCGAGCAGCTTACGCAACTAGGCGCTGGCGCTGTGATTACCTTTGAAGGCCGTGTACGGGATCATAATGAAGGTCGGGCGGTTGAAATGCTCGACTACGAATGTTACCCGGAATTAGTTGAGACGGAAGCTAAGAAAATTCTCGATGAAGCCGTAGAACGCTTTGATATCTTAAAAGTGATATGCACCCACCGGGTAGGTAAATTGAAAGTCAGCGATCTGGCGCTATTTATTGGCGTATCCGCCGCGCATCGCGGTCCGGCTTATGCCGCGTCTCGTTTCATTGTCGATGAGATAAAAAAACGTTTGCCGATCTGGAAGAAAGAAGGCTACACAGACGGCGACACCCAATGGGTTGATTGCCGTCATCACCACGGTCCCGCTGCGCAGCCCGATTATTCCCGGCAAATTTGCCTGCCTCAGATTGGCGAGGATGGTCAGGCACGGCTGCAAAACAGCCGGGTGTTAGTGATCGGAGCAGGAGGTTTGGGCTCCCCGGTGTTGGCCTACCTGGTTGGCGCGGGGGTCGGATCAATCGGCATCGTCGATGACGATGTAGTAGACGCCAGCAATTTGCATCGGCAATTTCTGTTTGATTTTGACGACTTGGGTAAACCGAAAGCAAGTCTTGCTGTGGAAAAGCTTATCCGGCTTAACCCGTCAGCTCAACTGAAGGCCTTCGATGAACGCCTGTCTGCGCAGCAGTTGGCCGAGGTATTCAAAGAATACGACCTGGTGCTGGAATGCACGGACGATGTAGGCGCGAAGCTCGCCATTAACGATGCAGCAGTCACAACGGCCACACCGGTTATTTTTGCAAATGTGTATCAGTTTGAAGGCCAAGTCCTTGGTTATTTCCCGGAACTCAATACACCCTGTTTGCGTTGTGCGTGGCCAGAAAATATTGAAGTGCTTCCGGTTGCGGCCTGTGTCGATGTAGGCGTTCTCGGGCCGATTCCGGGCATACTCGGGTCCATTCAAGCGACGGAAGCTCTGAAGTTCTTACTGGGCATGAACACCGCACTTTCATGCGGAGCCCTGTTTTTCGATGGCATTAATCTTGAGAGCCGGTTTCTTAGTTTCAGTAAAAGACCGGATTGCCTTGCGCGATGTGATGCACCGGAGACCAAGCCGCATCGGGTCGGCGTGCAGGAAAAAACATTTGCTTCACTAACCGAAGCACGGGGCGCTGGATATACCATCGTCGATGTTCGTACCGAAGCGGAGCTTGCGGAATCACCTATAGCGGAAGTGAGTTACATACATTTGCCGTTTGACGATATCCAAAACGGTAACTATGAGTTGGAACGGAACCGGTTATATCTTGTGGTTTGCGAACGCGGCCAACGCAGCCGGATCGCCGCGGCATTACTTTCCGCTGATAATTACCCGAAAATCGCTTCCTTGGCACGTGGTCTGCACGGCTTGCGAAGACGTAATGTTAAGCGTTCTGTAGCCTGAAACAGAGATCAACAAAATGCACGCAAAGAACGATGAATTCAAGCCATTAGGCGTTGCGATACTCACGGTTTCCGATACGCGCGATGACAGCACTGACAAATCAGGCGCCTACTTGGTTGAGGCCGTAAAAGCTGCGGGCCACCGTGCCGCAGCAAAGACTATTGTGCGCGACAATATCAATGATATACAGACAGTAGTTTCCGCTTGGATTAGCAAAAATGACATTGACGCCATTATCGTGACCGGTGGAACCGGGTTTACAAAACGCGATGTTACGCCTGAAGCAATTAAGTCGCTGTTCGATAAAGAGATTGAAGGTTTCGGTGAGCTTTTCCGCGCACTATCTTTTGAAGAAATTGGAACATCGACACTACTATCGCGGGCATTGGGCGGTTTTGCGAATCGGACATTAATTTTTGCACTACCGGGCTCAATGTCGGCCTGTCGAACGGGATGGCAACGGATCATCTCCGCTCAACTGGATAGTCGAACGCATCCCTGCAACTTCGCTCAATTGCTCGCTTCGTACAAAAGTTGAAGAGTTCGTGGGACTGATTGAACGGCAATTTGGGAGGACGATTTTAAAAAACCATTCAAAGAACGTGGGCCAGGTAGGGTGAGGTGGAATAGATGAAACTCTATTTCATCCCGCCGAACACCCAGGTTGTACCGCAACCGGGCAGGGCTTTTGCGCCATGACGGAAAAGTAAACTCCCAACAGAGACCTATGATCAAAGGCGGGTTGAAGGTGAGATTCATATATCAATTTCGAAATCCATCAGATATTTCATAATTATTCTGGTAAGTTTTTGGTATGAATCAGAATAGTAGCTCTTTTAGAGAACGTATCTTCCATCTTTATTTAGATTGCATTCTGCGACGACACAAACTCGTCGTTATTACAACCTTTGTGTTTATGAGTGCTTTAATCGCCGGAATCCCTCGTCTGACTATCTCCAACGATTTCCGGGTTTATTTCAGCGCCGATAATCCCCAGCTTGCAGCGCTCGATGAGTTGGAACAAACATACTCAAAGCAAGACAACCTTTATTTCCTGATCCGGCCAATCGACACCGATGTATTTACCAAGGAAATATTGACATTGGTTTTGGAATTGACAGAAAGCGGCTGGACAGTTCCTTATTCACAACGCGTCTCATCGCTGGCGAATTATCAGCACACGCGTGCCGATGGGGACGACCTTTTCGTAAATCACTTAATTACTGATTCAGCGAGCTTGAACGATCGATCAATTATTCAAATTCGCAGGATCAGTCTCGAAGAGCCGGCATTGGTCAATAGCCTGGTCGCATCGGACGGTAGTGCAACCGGTGTGAATATCACGCTGACGTTACCGGAAAATAATCCACAGGCAAGCGAACAAATCGTAAACCGTGCACGAGAGTTAATTGCCGAGTTTCGGCAACGCTATCCAGAAGCGGAACTACTGCTTGCAGGATCAGTTGTTGAAAGCGTGACCTTAGCTGAAGCGGTAAAGCAGGATCTGCAATCTCTGGTGTTTTTCAGCCTGTTAATAATCTCACTTGGGTTGCTGATTATGCTGCGCAGCGCCAGCGGTATGTTTGCCACTTTACTTATGATTGCGCTTGCAGTTCTAGCCACAATGGGAGTTTACGGTTGGTTTGGCACAACATTATCTCCGACCGCTGGTTTCGTACCTAGTATTGTGATGACGATCGCTGTTGCTGACTCGGTCCACATCCTTGTCAGTTATTTTCACGAATTCAACCCTGGCCGAAACAAAATTGATGCCCTTAAAGAGTCATTACGTATTAACGCAGCACCGGTTTTTATCACCAGTGTCACGACATCAATCGGCGTATTAACTCTGAATTTCAGTGATTCACCACCCTATCGGGATTTGGGCAATATGGTCGCAATCGGGGTCATGTTCGCATATGTATTATCAATGTGTTTTTTACCGGCCCTGATGACATGGCTACCTGCCGGAAAAAGACGGGCCGCTACAGGACGAGAAAATGCTATGCACGATTTCGCTGAATGGGTGATTACTCAAAAGGCGAAACTATTAATCGGAGGCGGCGCTGTAATTATTGTGGTCGCAAGCTTTATTGCCAGAAACGAATTAACGGAACGCTGGCACGAGTATTTCGATGAAACGTTTGAAATTAGGCTGGCGGTCAAAGGCATAAATGAAGATATTGGGGGTATTCATTCCTTGCAATACAACCTGGATAGTGGCGTTGACGACGGAATTAATGAACCAGGCTATCTATCAGCGCTTGAGGGTTTCGCAGAATGGTTTAGACAACAGCCAGGTGTGTCTCATGTCAGCAGCGTAACTAATACTATCAAACGGTTGAATAAGAACCTGCACGGAGATGATCCCACTTGGTATCGGCTGCCAGATGATCGCGCACTTGCCGCTCAGTATTTGTTGTTATATGAACTCTCTTTGCCATTAGGACTTGGGCTCGATAACACAGTCAACATTTCGCGATCCGCCAGCCGTTTCGGTGTTATTGTGAAGGAAACTGATTCAGAAGCTCTGCTCGATCTTGATCGGCGAGCGCAATCGTGGTTGGCAGAAAACGCACCGCAAATATTGCCCGTAGAGGGGACCGGGCTAGATCTGATATTCGCGCATATCATGCATCGCAATATCCGCGGTTTATTAATTGGAACAGCATTTGCGCTGATATTAATATCCTTTGTATTGATCGCTGCTCTTCGGTCAATTAAATTGGGTTTAATAAGTTTGGTGCCGAATCTTGCGCCCGCGGCGCTGGCGTATGGGGCATGGGGATTAACGGTAGGACATATTGATCTCGCACTTTCGGTTGTGATTGCGATGAGTCTGGGTATAGTCGTTGACGATACGGTCCATTTCCTCAGTAAATATTCACGCGCGCGTCGTGAAAAAAACTTAACTCCCGAGGATGGAATTCGTTATGCTTTTCGTACGGTCGGAATCGCGTTAATAATAACAACAGTTGTACTAGTAGCAGGATTCAGTGTGCTAGCTACATCTCATTTCACACCGACGCGAGAAACAGGCACTCTTCTAGCAATTACACTGTTTTTAGCGCTAATTTCTGATTTTCTTTTTTTGCCACCTTTGCTGATGATTAGCGATAGAAAAGGAAAAGGGGATAGAATTATTTTTTAAGTTAATTTTAGGGTGAAATGGTGGGACCGGTAGGATCAGCATTCGGTCAACAGAAGACGCCGGCCCGTCATGTCAAAACTGAAGGAATCACCAATTATGTCGACCAAATATGAAGCAATCATTATAGGTACCGGCCAATCCGGCCCAGCGCTTGCCGGTCGGTTGAATCAGGAAAGTCTGAAAACAGCCATCATAGAACGCAAGCTTGTGGGGGGCACCTGCGTCAATGTCGGCTGTATCCCAACAAAAACGCTTGTAGGCAGCGCCCGGGTTGCCTACTTGGCCCGTCAAGCCAAGAGTTTCGGCGTTTCTATTGAAGGTGATATTTCGGTCGACATGAGCCGAGTGAAAGCCCGTAAGGACGATATATCTGGTGCGTCGAATAAAGGCGTTACCGATTGGCTCGGAGGAATGGAAAATGTAGATCTAATTCGCGGGCACGCACGTTTTGTTGATTCTCACTCGGTCGAGGTTAACGGCAATATGCTTGAAGCCGAGAAGATATTTATCAATGTCGGTGCCCGCGCCCGTGTGCCTGACTGGAAAGGCCTTGATGATGTACCGTTTTTTAATAACTCGAGCATGATGGAGGTCGATTTCCTTCCTGAGCATCTGGTAATTGTTGGGGGCAGCTACATCGGCCTGGAGTTCGCCCAGATGTATCGCCGATTTGGCAGCAACGTGACCGTGGTCGAGATGAAGGATCGAATCATCCCGCGTGACGACATAGATGTGTCCAAGACGGTGCAAGAGATTCTTGAAGGAGAAGGCGTAAAGTTCCGGTTAAATGCGGACTGTATTGAGGCGCGTGCAACCGATTCAGGTGTTGCAGTTCGGGTGACCTGCGAAGATGGCCCCGAAGAAGAAATGGGGTCGCACTTACTGCTAGCTGTTGGCCGTGTTCCAAATACCGATGATCTGGGGCTGGACAAAGCCGGAATCGAGTCCAACCAGGTTGGCTTTATCAACGTCGATGAATACCTATGCACCAATGTGCCAGGCGTCTGGGCCATTGGGGACGTCAATGGTCGCGGGGCGTTTACGCATACTTCTTACAACGATTATGAAATCGTCGCAGCAAACCTTTTCGATGACGACCCACGCAAGGTCACCGAGCGACTTCTTTGTTATGGCCTGTTTATCGATCCACCTCTTGGGCGCATCGGCATGACCGAAAAAGAAGTTCGTGCCTCTGGGCGGCGAGCGCTGGTTGGTAAAAGGATGATGACCCGGGTCGGACGCGCGCGCGAGTTTGGCGAAACACGTGGTTTCATCAAGATTATTGTCGACGCAGATACCAAAGAGATCCTTGGCGCCGCAATCCTCGGGCTAAATGGTGACGAAGTCATCCATTGCCTGCTGGACACCATGTATGCAGGTAAACCCTACACGGTGATTTCACGCGCTGTTCACATCCATCCGACAGTGGCTGAACTTATTCCTACAGTACTGCAGGATATGGTGCCTCTAGAATAAACACATTCCTAACCGTCATATCGGCAGCTGAAGTGAAAGCTTGAACGATCGGCAGGCTCGCCATGAGCGACATCAAGGAGTCTAACAATGACCAAATCTTCCGAAGCCCGACCACCTTTACCACCTTTCGACAGGGATGGTGCGGTCCAGAAAGCCCGCCTGGCGGAGGACGCGTGGAACACTCGCGATCCCGAAAAAATATCGTTGGCTTACACGGAAGACAGCGTCTGGCGGAACCGGGCCGAGTTCCTGACCGGCCGTAAGGCAATCGTAGAATTTTTGCGGAGCAAGTGGGCCAGAGAATTGGATTACCGATTAATTAAGGAATTGTGGACCTACGGCGAAGATCGGATTGCAGTGCGATTTGCCTACGAGTGGCACGATGACGCGAAC
>JAZFYH010000004.1:0-2642 GCA_036443475.1 Gammaproteobacteria bacterium
GACTCGTTCTGGAAACATGGTAAGCCGAAACGTAATAACGCATACAAGGCTTAGCATCGATGGTCAGAGTCTGCGTAAACGCTTTGCGTTTAGCTTTATGCAGACGTGTGGTCTGAAAGATAATTTCGTGTTTTCCAACAGCTAATTTGCGAACCTCGAACTTTCCATTGAAAGTTCGTTCGTCTACGCGGTTAATAAACACAGGAACATTATCGGGATCGGCTTCTTGGCGGTCGCGCCCGTAAATTTCAATCCAAGGTTCTCCGCGCTTGGCATATAGGCCATCGCTAGCGGCCATCATGAATGGCAGTAAAAGTAAAATCCCAGTGCGCAACATGATTTACTCCTTCCCGTCTGTCTCTGGAGAGTCGCCGTCTTTGGGTTTCCGGTACTTCAGCAACAAGTTATCCAATGCATAGTCTACAACGTCTTTGGTCTTGGTGGTGATTCCGCCACGCTCGTACTCCTGCATGACTACGCCCTCCAGCCGTTCCACCAGCACATCAACACCTTGTGGGTCGCCGTCACGATACTGTTCTTCATCAAGATGGCCCGCTGCGCTGAACAGACTGATCCAGCGTTCAGTCTTGCGCCCAAACAGGATGACTTGGTAAAAATTTTGCCCGGCGCGATCACCGGTCTCCAGCACGTCGAGCAACGCGGCGATCAGGGAAACCGGGCTTAGCATCACGTCGCGCATGGCGTCGATCAGCAACTTACCCTGGAATACCATAACGTCGCGCAACAATGTCCAGCGATCTGTCGTGTCATACTGTTCGTCCATTTCAAAATCCCCTTATCAATCAAGCTGCAAATTGATTAGAAAATGCCCTTGCCCTGGTAATAGGTAAAAGGAGGTTTGTAGCCCATCCTCACCGATACCCATGAATGAACGATCAAAAAACTGGCCTAAGAAATTACCCAGTGCCATTCCCGCCAAAACATCAGTAGGGAAATGAAATCCACCCTCGACGCGTGCCCATGACGAACCGGCCATGATTGCAAGAAAATAAATATCAACAAAGTGTTGTGTGCCAGTATCAACCGGCAGGTATTGTGTGTTTCGCCGCCCCAGCGCGCTGTGCACCGCCGCACCCGATGCGTGACCGGACGGTAAACTACGCCGATCCGACCCGTTCGGCCGTTCTCTATTAATGCCATTCTTGAGTTCGCTGGTAAGAATCGAATTCGTGCTGATTGCGGTCAATCCAACCAGTAGCCCCTTGCCCTTATTCTTCCACCAGTCAGCACCGGCGCCCGAAGGAGTCGCCAGCATAGTCGCAAAATACCCGATCTGAGCGGAGCGGTTAAAACGATCGCTCCAATCGTCTGCGGCATTTGCAGAACCGAAAATTGGTGTGTGATCGCGTGCCCAGTCGGAAATGTTTTGATCGCTACCCGTGACTGCGATAGCTGAGCCGGTAAGCAGCGGTACCCAGGTGACCGGGTCAAGGAAAGCTTCACGCGCTGCACGACCCGCATGTTGCCAGCCCGGCCGGACAGTGGCCTGTTCACCCCAACCGTAACCATTTCCAAGCGTGCCACACCCATAAAGAAATAATATTGGTAGCAAACCGGAAAGTTTCAGTCGTGATTTCAATCCAGCCTCGCACGTCCTATGAAATTCGTGTCCATGCCGAACCAGATTACGTTTCTCCTGGCGTCGTAATACATGTGTCTTACTGCGCCGCCAGAATCCGGAATCTCACCGTTGAAAATGATTTCCTCTTTGTTCGTATCGAAACCGATGAAACGATTCGGTTGCGGGCCAGTTTCCACGTACCAAAACCGACCTTTGGCATCCAGAGCAGTCCCGTAAGGTCTTGATTTTTTTGCCGACGGCGCTGCCCATTCGTAAAACTGATGCGTCTTTGGATCGTAGACACCGACAAAGCCTTCTGCGTAGTCCACATACCAGACGCGATCATCTGGCGTGATTTCAAGACGACGTGGTCGAGCTTTTGCGCGGGGAATTTCAATTTCAACCAGTTCGCCATGACTTAGGGTTGCCAACCGGTTGGTGCCCAGCAGCACTACCCAGGGTTGATCATGACTGTCTACTTTTATTCCGTACGGGCGTGCGCGAGGGGTTTTTACTGCCCAGCTCTTAACTTCACCTGAATCGACATTGAAATGCCCCAGGTAATTGCTCTGTTGCGCGGTAAAGAAAATGTTTCCGTCGCTGGAAAACACCAAAGTGTGCGGGTCTGTAATGTTCGCGGGCATGTCGTAACGCAGCACCGCACCCGTGTTGGCATCCAGCAAGCCGATGTAGGCATCACGGTTGCCGGCAAAATAGACAGCACCGTTATCCGCCACGATAAGATTGTGCGGCCCCGTACCTTTGGACAATTCGTAACGCCTGAATTCACCGCTTTCCGGATCCAGGTACGCCGCGTAGTTGTCACCTTGCCCGACAAACCAGACTCTACCGTCTGCGGTGACGAACGGATCACGAGGTCGTGACTTCGGCCAGGGAACTTCCCAGGTATCAAATTCAACTGCCGGTAGTGCCAGGGATATAAGTAACCCCGCAATTAACACTAGAATTTGCATAATTACACCTCCGTTCTATTCAAACTCGGGTCTGCTGGATTGGCAGCGTACTTTTGCACGCCCCACAATTGCGAGGCGTTCTGTGT
>JAZFYH010000005.1:0-8698 GCA_036443475.1 Gammaproteobacteria bacterium
GACACGGCAATGAAGCAACTGCGCGCCAAGATGTATGAACTTGAAATGCAGAAACGCCGCTCTGACCAGCAGGCACTGGAAGACTCAAAAGCAGACATTGGTTGGGGCAGCCAAATCCGGTCGTACGTCCTTGACCAGTCGCGAATCAAAGATTTGCGCACCAACGTGGAGGTAAGTAACACTCAAGCCGTGTTGGACGGCGACCTGAATCCATTCATTGAGGAGAGCCTGAAACAGGGGCTTTAATTTACCTAGGAACACCCAGACATGAGCGAAAACGAAGAGCATCGATTAATCGCGCAACGTCGCGAAAAACTTTCAGAGCTCCGGGAGAAGGGCAATCCGTATCCCAATGATTTTCGCCGTGATGCACATGCCGCGGAACTCATTGGTATGTATGGAGGGCACAACAAAGATTGGCTGGAAAAAGAAACGGTCAGGGTCCGTATTGGTGGAAGAATGATGGCTAAGCGGATCATGGGCAAGGCAAGTTTTGCGCACCTTCAGGACAGTACTGGCCAAATACAGATTTACATGCAACGCGATTCACTTCCTGACGGTCAGTACCAGCAATTCAAGAGTTGGGATATCGGGGATATCATCGGTGGAGAAGGTGTGTTGTTCAAGACAAAAACCGGCGAACTGTCCGTGAGAGTCCGTAACATTCGTTTGCTCTCAAAATCATTGCGCCCGCTGCCGGAAAAATTTCATGGTTTGGCCGATCAGGAAATCCGGTATAGGCAACGCTACGTCGATCTAATCATGAACGAGGATACGCGTCGAGTTTTTAGAATGCGAACGCGTATTGTGCAATACATACGGGAATTCATGAATTCTTTCGCGTTTATGGAAGTCGAAACACCCATGCTGCAGGCAATACCTGGAGGTGCGATCGCGCGTCCATTCAAGACTCATCATAATGCGCTGGATATCGAACTCTACATGCGTATCGCACCAGAGCTGTATTTGAAGCGACTTATTGTGGGCGGCTTTGAAAAGGTTTACGAAATCAACCGGAGCTTCAGGAACGAGGGGATTTCAGCGCGGCACAACCCCGAATTTACAATGCTGGAATTTTACTGGGCCTATGCGGATTTCAATGATTTGATGAACTTGACTGAGCAGATGATGCGGGGATTGGCTGAGTTGACAGGCGAGGATGGATGCGTAACTTACCAGGGTGAGACGCTGGACTTCGTAAAGCCGTTCAAGCGCATGACCCTGCGCGAATCCTTACTCGCGGTCAATGCCGATCTCGACGCAGACAGGCTTGACGACAAGACTTATCTGCAGGAAATCTGCAGGAAACTTGAAATACCGGTCGACGCGACGTTTGGCGAAGGAAAACTGTTGATCCAGATGTTTGAAAAGACCGTTGAGTTGGGCCTCAAGGAACCGACATTCATTACCTCGTACCCAACAGAGGTGTCACCCCTGTCACGTCGCAACGATTCAGATCCTAAAGTCGTCGACCGTTTCGAATTTTTTGCTGGCGGCAAGGAGATTGCCAACGGCTTTTCGGAGCTTAATGATCCCGAAGACCAAGCGACACGTTTCAAGGAACAAGCAAGCAGGAAGTCGGCCGGTGACCATGAGGCCATGTTTTACGATGATGATTACATCCGGGCACTTGAATACGGTATGCCGCCGACAGCAGGTGAGGGAATCGGGATTGACCGCCTGGTGATGCTGCTGACAGACTCGCCGTCAATCAGAGACGTTTTACTGTTCCCGCTATTACGCCCTGAGACGCCGAGCGATTAATTGTTCAGGCGTCCTCGCGCAGGTAGGCCGGAGGTGTAAACATCACGACGGGGCCATTTACATCACCCGCAAATAGCTTTTCATTTGCCGCGTCAATATTGACAACCGCAAGCAGCGCAGCAGTGTCATTGAAGGTAGAGACCTCCAGAACATCACCTCGTTTAGATCCATTTTTGTCTATCAGTTTTACTCTTCCAGAAAGTTCTACATCGCTGCGGCCTATGAAAGTACGTCGCTTGATCTGGCCGCGGTGTTGTGTCCGGGCAATAATCTCCTGGCCAGTGAAACAGCCCTTGTTGAAACTGATTCCCCCGAGACAATCCAGATTCAGCATTTGCGCGACAAACTTTTCTGCGGTGTCGGGAGCAATTTCCGGAACGCCGGCAGATATACGCTTTGCCTGCCACGGTTTAACACCGGATACGGGTGAGAGCTTCAGCTGCTTGCATAATCTGTCAATTGCACTTGGTGTGCCGTAACACTCCTGCAAATCACCGGGCAATGCCAGCTGTTGAACAGCTTCTTCCATGCCTTCTTCTAGAGGAGCCAATTTATCTCTGGATATGCCGATTGCCTTAAAGTCGGGTTCGACTGAAATGACCACACGCGATCGCAGTATGTAACGGCTCAGACCCTGTACAACACTTTCAGTTTGCCATTTTGGCAGTATTAATTGAAAACCACCGGCATTTTGCGTCACACGTAATATCGCTATGACACGGCCTTGTGGCGAGTTCACGCTGGAAAACTGTGCCGTCGCAGGACGGATCAATCCAACATCATTACTCAACTGCCCTTGCAAGAATTCTTCGGCGTCGTCACCTGCGACACGAATTGCCGAAAGATTGTCCAACAAGTAAAAATTATCCTTTGCCAAATCACTCGACTCCATTTGCGGTGTTCTACGATGCTACTGCCGGGTCATGCAACATGGCCTTGGCAGGGGCTTACTGCACAGATTCTCCAGCCGCCATTGCCGCCGGGGTAGGTATTCGGTATACAATCGCCCTGCAGGCCTAACACCATGCCCGATAAACAGCACGACAATCAAACCAAGGGGGAATCCGTCAAGGACGCAGATACCTCTGCCACGCAGAGTGAATTGCAGCGTCCGAAGGAAATTGGCGGAAGAAAGGATGGCCTTGACCCCACCCGCTACGGGGATTGGGAAAAGGCAGGACGCTGTATCGATTTCTGATCCTTTAGCTGAGGCCGCAGGCAACAAAGGAGCACGTGAAATGGGAACCAGTAACCGACCTTTGTCGCCCCACCTTCAAGTGTATCGGTGGCAAATCACGATGGTGTTGTCCATTTTGCATCGCTTTTCCGGTGTATTTCTCTCAATTGGCAGCATCGTCTTGGCCTGGTGGCTGATCGCGGCAGCATTGGGTGCTGACCACTTCGCTACGATGGCGGGCTTGCTGGCTAGCCCGTTCGGAAAACTGGCTCTGTTTGGGTGGACGGCGGCCTTTTATTTCCACCTTGCAAACGGTATTCGCCACTTGTTCTGGGATATCGGCTGGGGATTTGAGATTTCAGAGATCTACCTGACAGGTTGGAGCGTACTCGTTATTTCCACGCTCCTCACGGTCGTTACCTGGCTGCCACAGCTGAGGGATTTCCTATGAGCCTCAACACACCTCTTAAAAACGCCCGAGGTCTCGGTTCTGCCAGGGAGGGTGTAGCGCATTGGTGGGGACAGCGAATGTCCGCTGTGGCCCTGATACCGCTAGGAGTGTGGTTCATGTTCAGCCTCGTGCGTATCGCAATGGGTGGTGATCACGCGCTACTCACGCAATGGTTGGGATCGCCGCTAAATGCGTCGTTGACCACCGTAATGATCGCGGTCCTGTTTTACCACTCACAGCTCGGTATCCAAGTGGTCATTGAGGATTATGTGCACACTGAGTGGTTGAAAATCGGTTCACTCATCCTGCAGAAGTTTGCCCACATACTGTTGGCCGTCGCGGCGATCTTTGCTGTGCTGAAAATCGCCTTTGGAGGCTGAGAAATGGCGAAGGAATATACAATTGTCGACCACAGTTACGACGTCGTTGTGGTTGGGGCAGGCGGTGCCGGCTTACGAGCAACCTTAGGGCTTGCTGAACAAAACCTTACAACTGCTTGTATTACAAAGGTTTTTCCGACTAGAAGCCACACGGTTGCTGCCCAAGGCGGCATCTCTGCGGCCCTCGGCAACATGGGTGAGGACGATTGGCGCTGGCATATGTATGACACCATCAAGGGGTCAGACTGGCTGGGTGATCAAGACGCCATTGAATATATGTGCAAGGAAGCCGCCGCTTCGGTCATTGAGCTGGAACATTATGGTGTGCCGTTTTCGCGCACCGAGGCTGGCCGTATTTACCAGCGGCCGTTTGGTGGTATGACGACGCATTTTGGTGAAGGCACCGCGCAACGCACCTGTGCGGCAGCGGACCGGACGGGCCACGCCATGTTACACGCGCTGTACCAGCAGTCGCTAAAACACCAGGCCGAGTTTTTCATCGAATACTTTGCCATTGATCTGATTATGCAAGACGGCGAATGCCGTGGCGTGTTGGCGTGGGATCTGGCTGATGGCAGCCTGCATCGCTTCCGCTCGCAAATGGTCATTGTTGCTACCGGTGGTTACGGTCGCTCCTATTTTTCCTGTACTTCGGCCCATACCTGCACTGGTGATGGCAACGGCATGGTATTACGGGCCGGTCTGCCATTACAGGATATGGAGTTCGTGCAATTTCATCCGACGGGAATTTACGGTGCCGGCTGTCTGATCACAGAAGGTGTGCGCGGTGAGGGTGGGTACCTGACAAATTCTGATGGCGACCGGTTTATGGAGCGGTACGCACCGAATGCCAAAGACTTGGCCTCACGCGATGTCGTCAGCCGCGCCATGACGATGGAGATTCGAGAAGGTCGTGGCGTTGGCGAGAAAAAGGACCACATCCACCTGCATCTTGAGCATCTGGGGGGTGATGTGGTTCACGAAAGACTGCCCGGTATTGCGGAAACCGCCAAAATTTTCGCTGCTATCGACGTAACGCGTGAACCCATCCCGGTGCTGCCAACGGTGCATTACAACATGGGTGGAATCCCTACTCTTTACACCGGGGAGGCGGTTACGCTTGATGGCGATGATCCGAACAAAGTCGTAAAGGGTCTCATGGCTGTCGGCGAGGCAGCCTGCGTTTCCGTGCATGGCGCCAACCGGCTTGGATCTAATTCCTTGCTTGACCTGGTTGTTTTTGGCCGTGCAGCGGCAATCCGTTGCGGCGAAATTCTGAAACACAACGCCAGACAACAGTCATTGAGGAGCGATTCCTGTGACGCGGCCATAGCACGCCTGGACAAATTACGGTTTTCCAAGGGCAAGCGTTCCACGGCCGAGATAAGACTGGAAATGCAGCATTGCATGCAAAGTCATGCGGCGGTTTTTCGAACTGGCGAAGTTCTCGAAGAAGGCAAGCAGCAGCTAAATAAGATATTCAAGACTCTTGAGGACGTAAAAGTTTCCGATCAGTCCATGATCTGGAATACGGACCTCGTGGAAACGCTGGAGCTGGAGAATCTTCTACAGAGCGCAATGGTGACCATTTATTCCGCCGCGAACCGGGAAGAATCCCGTGGCGCGCATTCGCGCGAGGACTTTCCAGACAGGGACGACGTTAAGTGGATGCAACATACGCTTTCGTGGCTGGATAGCAGCGGAAACGTTAAGTTCGATTACCGCCCGGTTCACATGGAAACGCTAACCGACGAAGTTGAAGTTGTTCCGCCCAAGGCGCGCACATACTAATTGAGGAAACCCGAATGGCTGAATTCATGTTACCCAAGAATTCCAAGATCAACCGCAAGGGAAAAGTCTTCAAGGCGGAAGGCGCGAAGCGGGTGAAGAAAATGAACGTGTACCGGTATGACCCGGACACGGGTGAAAATCCACGCATGGACAGCTATGAGGTTGACCTGGACAAGTGCGGGCCCATGGTGCTGGATGCGTTGATCAAGGTAAAGGACGAAACCGATCAAACGCTGACGTTCCGCCGTTCGTGCCGTGAAGGAATCTGTGGTTCTTGCGCCATGAATATCGACGGCACGAATACCCTGGCGTGTACCAAGGACATCCAGGACATCAAGGGTGATATCAACGTATATCCCTTGCCGCACATGTCGGTGATCAAGGACCTGGTACCAGACATGAGCAACTTCTATGCACAGTACGAGTCCATCAAACCCTGGATGCAAACCCAGACGCCTGCACCCCCGGACAGAGAGCGACTGCAAACCAAGGAAGACCGCGAGAAACTGGATGGCTTGTACGAATGCATTTTGTGCGCGTGCTGTTCAGCAAGTTGTCCCAGTTACTGGTGGAATAGTGACCGCTACCTGGGTCCGGCAATTCTTTTACAGGCCTATCGCTGGCTGGTGGACAGCCGAGACGAGGCAACCGGCGAAAGACTGGATGAGCTCGAGGACCCGTTCCGTCTGTATCGGTGCCATACAATCATGAACTGCGCCGTCGCATGTCCCAAGGGGCTGAATCCCGCCAAAGCCATCGCTGAAACAAAAAAGATGCTGGTTGAGCGCAAGTACTAAAGCCAATGACTCAAGGCACTGAACATGCCCGCCTCAAATGGTGTTGTCGGCGCGGTATGAAGGAACTGGACGTCTTGCTAGAGCGCTACCTCGAATATCGATTTCCTCTCGCGGCATCCGATGAACGTCAGGCATTTGTCGAATTGCTTGATTTGCCTGACCCGGAACTGGCCAGTTTTCTACTGGGCCGCACTCACCCTGCACAGCCAAGGATGGCGAATGTCGTTAAACGGATTCTCGCACCGGATTGAACTACACACGCGGCCGTCGAAACGTCTGGCCGCATACCTGCTGCTACTTTATGGTGTGGTGTGCCTCGCACTGTTTATTAGTTCCATGGCGATCGGAGTAAAATTGTTATGTTGCGTGTGGCTGCTATGGTTTGCGCGCACCGACTGGGAATCCACGCAACAGCAGATTGACCTGGCGTTCATCCCTCCAAATCAATGGCGCTTGCGACTTTCAGGTGGGCGGTGGCTAAGGGCGACACCGCGGAGCCATTTTGCGACATGGTCCTGGTTGACCTTGCTGCGGTTCAGTTTGCCGGGTCGTCGCATACGCACCGTGATCCTGGTGGCAGGAAACTGCCAGCCGGTTGCGTGTCGCCGATTGAGAGCCTGGCTACGCTGGGGGCACCTCCGGTCGGAAAACTAGGATCGGGCCAAGTCCATTTCAATGGTTTAATAGCGTCATTTTGCGGGTGATTGCTACAATGCTAAGGCCCTTCAAAGGCACGTCTTTCACGGGTGGAAAATCGGATTTTTACTGCCAAATTATGAACTTATTATGACAGCTAAGGTCTACGGGCTAGCAGGGAGATGCCCGGTGGGTGGGGGATAGGCCCTGATGGGCAAAGAAAACGCCGATCAGGTGCTGGTGGCGAGGGTTCAGAAGGGTGACAAGGCAGCGTTTGACATCCTTGTTCTCAAGTACCAGCACAAGATCGTAAAGCTGATATCGAGATACGTGCATGACAATGCGGAGGCTCTCGACGTTGCCCAGGAAGCATTCATTAAAGCCTATCGGGCCCTGCCGCGATTTCGCGGCGATAGCGCGTTTTACACTTGGATGTATCGGATCGCGATCAATACCGCCAAGAATCACTTGGTGGCCGCAAGTCGCCGCCCGGTGGGCCAACACGTGGATTTGCAGGATCCGGAACAATACGATATTCATGCTCGTCTAAAGCACAACGATACACCCGAGGGCATGCTGCTCACGGATGAGATACAGCGTACAGTTGAGGACGCCATTCAAGGATTGCCGGTAGAGTTGAGAACGGCCATTGTGTTAAGAGAGCTTGAAGGATTGAGCTACGAGGAGATCGCCCAGGCCATGGATTGCCCGGTAGGAACGGTTCGATCAAGGATTTTCAGGGCGCGGGAAGCCATCGAGGGGCACCTGCGACCATTGCTTGACTGAGGAGCGAAGCGAGATGTCAGACCTGTTGAAAGAACAGATTTCCGCCTTGGCGGACGGGGAACTGTCCGGCGACGAAACAGAACTGTTGCTAAAGCGTCTGCAAACCGACAACGAGTTGCGAAAGACTTGGGAAAGTTACCACCTGACGGGCGATGCCATGCGCCAGGGACTGGCTACCGTGCATGACCGAAACTTTGCTGACAAAGTCATGAAGGCTATCGAGCCTGATAGCGGTTATGTGTCAGCCATTACTCTGGTTGCGGATCGCCTGCAGGGCTTGTTGAAACCAGTTGCCGGCCTAGCCATCGCCGCCACGGTTGCCACGGTCGCAATTTTGAGCGTTCAGTCACAGACGGTCGTGCCACCATCGGAGGTTGTGCCCAGCAATGTTACGGCAAGTACGTCTAACGTGGACTACCGTCTTGCGCAACCGGTGAACTGGAATCTTACGGAACAGGACGAGGTAAAGGAAAAACTAAATTCCTACCTGATAAATCATAATATACGTTCCGGATCTCGAACGTTCCAGGGTATGAATCCGTACGTGCACATTGCGGCTTACGACAATCGGGTTGCTGAACCGGATGAAGAAATTGCTAGCGACGACACGCCAGAAATAGCCGAGTAATGATCCGTAATTCAAAAAAAATATTTCTACCGATAGTAGTTTCCCTGTTCTTTACAACCACAGACATAACTGCGGGTGAACTGAAGGATCCGGCATACTGGCTTGACAGAATGAGTACCGCACTACGCGAACTGAATTACCAGGGCACGTTTGTTTACTTGCACGACCAGAAACTGGAAGCAATGGAAATCGTGCATCGTGTGGATGCAGATGGTGAACGCGAACGACTGTTTTCCCTGAATGGCGCAGCCAGGGAAATTGTAAGAGACCGCGATGAAGTGAAATGCT
>JAZFYH010000006.1:0-3360 GCA_036443475.1 Gammaproteobacteria bacterium
TTTTCATTGAATTAACCACCGCTGACATTGCAGGCACTGGAGAGTCCACGTGATTTTCGCTATTGCACGTCGTGAGCTGCAATCCTTGTTCCTATCACCGCTTGCCTGGTCGGTACTGGCAATAGTTGAATTCCTGCTGGCACTGGTGTTTTTTGCAAGCATTGACCAATTTGTCCTCATCCAGCCACGGCTCGTTGCCGTGGACGGCGCAGGTGGTGTTACAGATCACGTTATCGAACCGGTATTCAATACTGCCGCCGTGATTTGCCTGTTGGTTGCACCATTGTTGACCATGCGCACGATTAGTGAGGAACGCCGCAACGGAACTTTGCCACTGCTGTTGAGTGCGCCCGCTTCGATGTTGGAAATTGTTCTGGGCAAGTATCTGGGGCTGCTTGGATTTTTTACGTTGTTGATACTGCTTATTGCGTTAATGCCCATGGCGCTAATGGTCGGCACATCACTTGACTTGGGCAAGGTTTTCGCCGGACTGCTTGGATTATTTCTTTTGTTAAGCGCATTTACAGCAGTAGGTCTGTTTATGTCGTCACTGACACGCTACCCGGCCGTTGCTGCGGTAAGCACGTTTGGCTTCCTATTGTTGTTATGGCTGCTGAAGATCGCCGGCGAGTTCGTGGCTCGTGCAGCCGGTAACGTAAACAAATTGCTGATTGATAACCTGGCTGGTGCAATTGATTATTTGTGGATGCTCGACCACTACCAGTCGCTCGTCTCCGGAGTGTTTAACACCGCGGATGTCTTCTACTATGTATTGCTGGCAATTGTTTTCCTGACGTTGAGCGTACGTCGCCTGGATGCCGAGAGGTTGCGGGGGTGATGTTGTGAAACTCAATCACCGCACCCGAATGCGATTGCGTGCCCAGGCGACCGTGTTTCAGTTCCTTTTTTTTGGAATTATCGGGGTCGTTGCCTATCTCAGCACGCAATACGAATTCCGTGCTGACTGGACGGTGAATAACCGTAATTCGCTTAGTGAGGCAAGCAGAAATCTCTTGCTTACACTTGACGCACCTATAACCATTACTGCGTATGCGCGTCCGGATGAGTCGCTGCGCTCCGTTATCAGCAAAGTCATCGAAAAATACCAGGCGGTCTACTCGGACATGTCGCTGGAATTCGTCAACCCCGATCTTGCACCCGATCGGGTGCGTGAGTTAGGTGTGCGGGTAGACGGTGAACTGGTCATTGAATATCAGCTAAGAACCGAGAATGTGCGCCGACCAAGCGAATACAATATTACTAACGCCCTGCAACGGCTGGTACGTAAGGGAGAACGCTGGGTGGTGTTCGTTGCAGGCCATGGAGAGCGTAGTCCACATGGTAAGGCTAACCATGATTACGGCGATTTCGGACGTGAACTGGAGCGTAAGGGATTTTTGCTGCAGCAAGTGAACGTCGCAGCAAGGGAATCGTTTCCAGATAACACAGCGTTGGTGGTCATTGCCGGTGCGCAGGTTGATTACCTGCCGGGCGAAGTTGACACATTGCGCGACTACCTGGTAGCTGGTGGAAATCTATTGTGGCTGACCGATCCGGGAATGCAACGTGGACTTGAGATCCTTGCCGAATACCTCGGCGTGGAAATTGCTGACGGTGCATTGGTTGATGCGAATACGCAATTGTTCGGTATCGACGACCCGACCATGATTCTTGTCGCGGAGTATCCGAATACCAAACTCACAACGAATTTCGAATTGATGACTGTTTTTCCGCGCGCTACGGCTCTTGATTTTCTTGGCGGTCGGCAGTTTACCGCGCAACCTTTTCTCATCACGCTACCGCGCAGTTGGCTGGAAACCGGTGTGCTTGAGGGTGATATCAGTTACGAGCCAGCGAGCGGCGATCGCGAAGGACCGTTGGTGATCGGTTGGCTGCTGGAGCGCGAATCAGGTAACGATGAAAATCCCGTTCAACAGCGTATTGTGGTCATCGGCGACGGCGACTTTCTTGCGAACAGCTACCTGGCTAATGGCGGCAACCTCGATCTTGGCCTCAATATTTTTAACTGGTTGAGCCAAGACGATCAGTTGCTGGATATTCCGGCACGTACTGCGCCTGACATGCAACTTAATCTTTCTTCTGCCATGACCATCGCCATTGCGAGTAGTTTCTTACTTGGCATTCCCCTGTTACTGCTATCTGCCGGCATGCTGATCTGGTGGCAACGCAAACGCAGCTGATGCATCGCCACACGCTCACCAATCTGATCCTTGTAGTAGTGTTGTTTGCACTCGGTGTCCTGGCGTGGATGCGCCCCGGTATCGAGGCGCCTCGGGAACCGTTCACGCTAACCGAATACAATTTTGATGCGCTTCAATCCATACGCGCCGAAAAAAATGGCCAACTTGTCTATCAGCTTGAAAAAATTGATGGCAACTGGCGGCTAATTGCGCCGGATGCCGCAGCTGCAGACCCGGCCGAAGTCGAACAGTTGATCAATAAAACAAAACTGACCTCGAAGAACCGATACTCGGTAAGTGAAGTAAATCTTGCTGAACTGGGGTTTGCAGAACCCTTCATGAAACTGGTTATCGATGACCAGGAACTGCTGGTGGGCAATAATGAATCGATTTCACAGCGCCGCTACGTGAAATCCGGCGACTGGGTTTACCTAGTAGACAGTCTCGCGATTTTTTCCCTGGACCGCGATCCGGATATGTTTTTACCTGAACCAACTGCTGACAACGAACCTGACAACAACTGATGCCAGAATTACCCGAGGTTGAAACAACGCGTCGCGGCGTACTGCCACACGTGGTGGGTCATCGTATCTGCAAGGTCAAGGTCAGGCAACGCAAGCTGCGCTGGCCATTACCGCACAAGTTTGAACAGGCCCTGCGCAACGCACGTGTTCACAACGTGGACCGGCGCGCAAAGTATCTGCTGTTTGAAACCGACCTAGGAACATTGCTGCTGCATCTTGGCATGTCTGGCAGCCTGCGCGTTGTGGATACAGGAACGGTCGCCACACCGCACGATCATGTGGATATTGTGCTAGATAACGGCAAAGTCCTGCGCTTCAATGATCCGCGACGCTTCGGCTCCATGCACTGGGTCACGACAAATCCGCTCGATCACCCATTACTGAAATCGCTCGGGCCCGAGCCGCTGGAAAATGAATTTTCCGCGGATTTCCTGTTTGCCATGACACGCAAGAAACGCGTGGCGATCAAGATATTCATCATGAACAGCCGTAACGTTGTGGGGGTCGGAAATATTTACGCCAGTGAGGCGCTCTTTCTCGCTGGAATCCGGCCTGGAAAACAGGCCGGCAGGTTGACGCGAGTTCAATGCGCACGGTTGTGCGCTGCCGTAAAAAAAATCCTTCGCGCCGCCATT
>JAZFYH010000007.1:0-10966 GCA_036443475.1 Gammaproteobacteria bacterium
TATTGCCTGCACCAGGGTTGCGAGAGGAATTGCAAAAAACACACCCCACACACCCCAAATTCCTCCAAAAAATAACACGGCAACAATTATGGCAATGGGATGCAAATTGACGACCTCGGAAAACAGCAAAGGTACAAGCAGATTGCCGTCCAGCGCCTGGATAGCCAGGTAACCGCCTAGCAATAATCCAAACTCATAACTCCACCCCCACTGGTAGAACCCAACTACCGCAATGGGAATAGTCACCACGGTTGCTCCGACGTAGGGAATAATGACTGAGATTCCTACCAGGAACGCAAGCAAAGCGGAAAACTGCAAGCCAATCCATGCAAAGAAAACGTAGGACGCCGCCCAGACAACCAATATTTCCCAGATTTTACCGCGAATGTAATTGCCGATTTGCCGATCAACATCGTGCCACACGCTTGCTGCCAGGGCGCGATTTTCAGGCAGGTAACCGCCGAACCATTCCAGGATCGTTGTCTTATCCTTCAGGAAAAAAAACACCATCAGTGGCATGAGAATGAGGTACACCATGAACGTGATGACACTGACCACGGATGCCAGTGAACGCGACACAATAGCCTGACCGAATAATGCGAGTTCGTCACGCAATGTACCCAGCAATTGCTCCACCTGCGCTTCGGTAAACAATGTTGGGTAACGCTGTGGCAACGCCATGAGACTCTCCTGACCCTGCCCCAGCATGCCGGGCACCTGCTGAAATAGTTGGGTCACTTGGCGTGAAAGCAATGGCACCAGTCCAAACACAACGGCAATGACCACCAACAGGAAGCCGCCGAATACCAGGTACGTGCCCACGCCACGTGGAATTCGCACTCGCGCGCCAGCTTGAACGACTGGTTCCAGTAGGTACGCAATTACAATGCTAGCAATAACCGGCGCAAGGAAATCGCCTGCCACAGTGACGACCGCGATCCCAAAAATGATCAGCAGAGTCAGAATAATGACTTGGGGGTCGGAGAAATATTGCTTGACCCAACCGCGTATCAGTTCCATCCATTACTCCTTAAACTTTGACATGGTGTTCTCACGACGCCCTATAAGGTAGCGCAGACCGACTTTTATCGGTAGTCCTGATCTCGCCTGCCGGAACCTGCGCACTTCCGCAACACCCTGCAAAGCTTACAATTTTCTGTTAGCTATGCTTCAATTACGCCGGAATTACAACCAAATAATGGAAGGTCGAGGGAACAAATATGAAATCAAGCCCATGTTTAGGATTCCCGGCCAAGATGGCCATAGTTTTTGCCAGCGCTCTGTTACCGATACACGCGTTTGCCGCAGGATTCCAGATTTGGGAACAGAGTGTACGTGGTCTTGGTCGCGCCAATGCGGGCAGCGCCGCGTTAGCGGAAAATGCGTCCACAATATTTTTCAACCCAGCAGGACTAATGCGTCTTTCTAAAACAGAATTGCTTGGTGGATTCAGCATTATCGACTTTAATACGGATTTTGATCGCATCACTACCGTTGACGCAATCGGTCAACCGTTGTCCGGCGGTGAAGGCGGCGATATCGGTGATGCGATCGCTGTCCCGAGTATCTACTTTGCCATGCCGATAAACGAAAAAATGGCCTGGGGCATTGCCCTTAATGTGCCGTTTGGACTTACTACCGAATACGATTCCGACTCCGTTTTTCGTTACCAGGCCATCAAGTCAGAAATCACAAACATCAATATCAATCCTTCCTTTGCTTACCGGATAAATGATGTTGTGTCGCTTGGCGTCGGCTTGAACTGGCAGCGCATGGATGTCGAATTGACCAATGCCGTTGATTACGGCGCTGTCTGTTTTGGCGCGGTGGACCCGGTAACCTGCACCTCGCTCGGTCTCCTGCCGCAAAGCCTGGACGGCTTCGCAAGACTTGAGGCTGACAGCGACGCATTCGGCTGGAACCTCGGTGTACTAGTGGAAACTGGCGAAACACGGTTTGGCTTCTCGTATCGCAGCCGCATCGACCATGATCTGGAAGGTGACGCCACGTTCACTAACGCTCCTGCCCTGTTTACTGCTCTCGGACTGTTTACCAATACCGGCGCCAGGGCTGATTTCGAAACGCCGGAAATCTGGATCCTGAGTTTTGCACATGATCTCGGCGAAAACTGGATAATCAGCGCTGATATCGCACGCACCGGCTGGGATACGTTTCAGGAACTGCGCGTCCGTTTCGATAATCCGGCGCAACCCGACACCGTGCAGGTGGAAAACTGGAAAGATTCCTACAAATTTGCCGTCGGTGTCGATTACCAGTTGAACGACAAGTGGATATTACGTGGCGGTGCTGCATTGGATGAATCGCCGATTCCGGAAGAATTTCGCGCGGCGCGCCTGCCTAGTGACGACCGCTACTGGCTGTCTTTTGGTGCCAGCTACGCGTCAAGCGACAAGCTCACGATGAACATCGGCTACGCGCACTTGTTTGTTTCCGACAATATTTTCTTTGACCAGACCAGTTCAACCGGTGACCGCGTGGTTGGCATATTTGAAGCGGATGTCGATATCCTTGGGTTTGAGGTCGGCTACCAGTTCGATTGATCAACCGATTCAGCTTACCCACCCCGGCACAGTGTCGGGGTGTTTTTTTGTAGAAACTGCTGCTGCTTGAATGGGAACCTGCTTACCGTAATACTGTCCCAGTACAACAGCGTTTACGACCTTAGGTCATACATTACATGCAAAACCCGCTAGCGATCACATGCTTGGCAGCCCTTATGGGTATTGGAATTGCCAGCGCTGCAAGTACGCCAACTCAAAACCTGCCCAAAATCGGTACAGCGGGTGGTGGACTCATTTCGCCCAGGGAGGAATACATCATTGGGCGACAAATCGTCAGTCAAATCCGCAAGTCTGGCGGCATATTACTAGATCCACTGTTGACCGAATATATTAAGGAACTTGGCTTCAGTCTGTCAGCACCCGCCAACCCTGATGGCGCACCTTTTGACTTCTTCATTGTTCGGGACCGGGCCGTAAATGCCTTTGCGTTACCAGGCGGTTTTATTGGCGTCAATTACGGGCTGTTCTTAGAAACGGAGAGCGAAAGCGAACTCGCAGGCGTGATGGCCCACGAAGTTGCGCATGTCACGCAACGCCATGTTGCCCGACGCGTGGAAGCACAAAAAGGCTTGGGGCTGAAGGCATTGGCAACAATGCTGGGTGCCATCCTGATTGGCTTGTCCGGTGCAGGTGCGGATGCAACAGGCGCGGCAATTTCCCTGGCGCAGGGTTCCGCCATTCAGGATCAGCTTGATTACACCCGGGAAAATGAGTACGAATCGGATCGCGTCGGTATGAGCATTCTATACGAGGCCGGCTACAGCCCCGAAGGAATGATTTCGTTTTTTGAAAAAATGCAAGCACGTACGCGTTTGTACGGAGACTTTGTACCCGAATACCTGAGTAGCCATCCACTCTCACTGTCGAGGATTTCCGAGGCGCGTACGCGAGCACGCGAGCTGCCGGTAATGCCCTACAGAGTAAATCGCAGCTACCCATACATGTACGCGCGTTTACGTGCACTGACAGGCGATTTAGAATCGCAGCTGCTGGATTACTTTCAGGGTACTGATAAAATTACCAACCCGGATGCCCGGCTTTATGGAACAGCCGTCACGTTCAATCGTTTTCGAAAGTTTGAGCATTCTATTCCTGTACTTCGCGACCTGATTTCTCGACATGACGACATCATTGCGTTTCGCATAGACCTTGGCGAGGCTCTGGCCAGCTCTGACCGACTGGGCCAAGCAATCCGAGTCTATGAAGAGGCCATCAGATTATTTCCACGCAATATTCCATTAACTTTGAGCTATGCCAACACTTTGGCGCGTGGCAACAGACCCAAGCGAGCCGAAGAGCTTATAGTCGACATGATTACCAACCAGAAAGTTCAGCCGGAAAATTACCGCTTGCTGGCCTTTATCGCCAGCGAGGCCGATAACGAGGGCGACTCGC
Organism: Gammaproteobacteria bacterium; assembly: GCA_036443475.1. Taxonomy (GTDB): domain Bacteria; phylum Pseudomonadota; class Gammaproteobacteria; order Natronospirales; family JAZFYH01; genus JAZFYH01. The sequence continues at coordinate 3,978 of JAZFYH010000007.1, forward strand.
ATTTTTATATGTCCGAGTACTACCTGATGCTGAATGAGCCGTTCCTGGCGATTGACCAGTTAAAACTGGCGTTAAAAGTGAAAGGGCTGACGAGCTTGCAACAAGCCAGGTACAATGCCCGTCTGGAAGAATTAGAAAAAGAATTGATGTCAAGCAAAGGCCGACGCCATCAGTCCCGACAATAGCCTTACTGTAGTCAAATTAAGACTTATTCGGCCCAAGGACCCATTCATGTCGCGGACTACCTTTTTAAGACTCTTGCTTTGTCTCGCACTGGCGACCATGGCTGGCTGCGGTAACGCCAACAAAGTTCGCGCGCCCTCCGATGCCGATCCATGGGAGGGATTCAACCGGGCCATGCACCGCTTTAACACAGCACTCGACAATGCGATTTTAAAACCCATCGCAAAGGGTTATCGGAAAACGCCAACAGATATGCAACAAGGTGTCGGTAATTTCTTCAATAATCTGACAACGCCAAACGATATTCTGAATAATTTTGCGCAGGGAAAATTCCGCCGTGGGTTTTCAAGCGTCGGCCGTTTTCTCATGAATACGACCGTGGGATTGTTTGGAATCTTTGATCCGGCAACGCGAGTTGGCATAGTCAAGTACAACGAGGACTTTGGCCAGACACTGGCAAAATGGGGGGTTCCATCCGGTCCCTACCTCGTGCTGCCGATCCTTGGGCCATCGACCGTGCGTGACACTGCCGGCGGTTTCGTCAACCGCCGTTTTGACCCGGTTTTCCAGCATGAGAATGACCGTGAGCGATACACGGCATTATTGATCAATATAATCGATATTAGGGCCAGCCTGCTTGATGCCGAAGCTGCGCTGGAAGACGCTTACGATCCGTACAGTTTCATCCGCGACGCCTGGTTGCAACGCCGTATTTTTCTGATCCACGATGGCAATCCACCGGCACAGGATGGAATATTTGATGACGTTTATCTGGATGATCTTGAAGATTTCGAAGATTTCGAAGATTTCGAGGACTTCGATCTTGACCCATCAACCACGGAAAATGGCGAGGGAAATCCTGATTCTATCTAAATCCTGTAACGTGATGTCGAACCCTGGCCCGTTCTAACTTTGATCAATTAGGAAAACTTTAATACGCTGTCGACATCGGAAATTTGTGCAATTCGCAGAAATTGATCCGGCACGTTACTGAATACAATTTCGCCGCCTTTCATTTCAAATTGTCGCGTCCATTCAACCAGTAAGGCAACCGCAGAGGAATCCAGCGCCCTAGCATCTTTTAGATCAATTTCTGCCTTGGCTACATCGTCAAACAAAGCTATGGACTTGCCAAGCAAGTCCGGGACACTTACAAACCCGAGGTCGCCACTGATTGAAAACTGATTGCCTGCGTTGTTGATTATCTCAGCCACTGTTCGCCTCAGCCTCCTCCGAAGATTCGCGATCACCCTGGTCCGTTGATACCGTTCGTTTTTCCGCAACCTGGTTTTCATATCGTTCTATAACTGCTTCCAAGCCTTCCCGCGAAACCTGGGTATTCAAATCAGTTCTGTAATTAGTCACGTAGGAGATACCTTCAATGACCACGTCGTATATCTTCCAGCCAGATTTTGACCAATGCAGCGCATAGTCCACCGGAACAGGTGTGCCATCGTTCCGATAGACTTCGGTTTTTGCCATGGTACGACGCGGATCCATTCTGCCGCGAAAGGGCAAAACCTTGACCCGGTCAGAGGTGAACTTGACCAGCCCCTCGGCATAGGTGATGACGAGATAATCGTAAAACGCCTTTTCAAATCTTGCCAGTTGCTCGGGTGTTGCGCGTCTGGCATGTATGCCCAACACGAGCCTGGCGGCATACCTGAAATCGAAAACCGGATTCAGCACTTCGTCTACTAAAGCGTGCAACGCCAGCGAATCATTTGCCAGCATTTCCCGTCGACCCTCCAGGCGGTTAAGAATATCGTCGACAACCGTCTGGATAAATTCGTTAGGTGGCTGCGGAGCTTCCGCCGCTTTGACAGGCAGCATCGCAAACAAACACAGGCCAGCTAACAGTATCTGCCTCATTCACCTTCTCCTGACGCCGCACGATTGAAAAGGTACTTGCTGATCAGGTGCTCAAGAACAATGGCGGATTGCGTGAACACGATGTCATCACCGTTGGTCAAATACTCAAGGTCCGCACCCGGTTCCAAACCAATGTAATTGTCGCCAAGCAGACCCGATGTCAAAATACTGGCATTTGAATCGTAGGGAATGCTGTCATAGGCCGCAGCAATTTCCATGGTCACGACCGCATCCAGCGCGTCATTGTCGAAGGTGATCTTCTTGACGCGTCCAATGATCACGCCTGCCATTTTGACCGACGCCCGGACCTTCAGGTTCCCTATGTTGGTAAATCGCGCGGTAACGATATATCCCTTCTCACCCGTGTACGCACTGATATTCGACGTTTGTGTGGTCAGGAAAAATATGGCCAGGAATCCTAAAAATATGAACAACCCGGTGGCAAATTCCACGCTTTTATTCTGTTTCATGTTAAAAACCTCGCCTTAAATTAAGCGCTCTACTAAACTTCACCGACAATAAATGCGGTAATAATGTAATCAAGAATAAGTACAGCCATGGCGGACTTGACCACTGTACGTGTGGTTGCACTGCTGACACCTTCGGCCGTGGGATAGGCGTGGTAGCCCTCAAATACCGCCAATAACGACGCAGCTACCCCAAAAGCCAGACTCTTGAACAGACCGCCGAGCACGTCTTCTTTCAGGTCTACGATTACCTGTATTGGCGCCCAAAAAGCACCCGTGTCAACGCCTAATAACGGTACTGCTACAACCCAGGCGCCCAACACGCCAACTACATTGAAAATTGACGCCAACAGCGGCATCGCAATAATTCCTGCCAGAAAACGTGGCACAAGTACACGTTTTACTGGGTCAACCGCCATCATTTCCATGCCGGCCAGTTGCTCGGTGGTTTGCATCAATCCGATTTCAGAAGTCAGTGCCGTGCCCGCACGACCGGCGAACAATAATGCGGTTACCACCGGACCAAGTTCACGCACCAACGATAGAACCGCAACCAAGCCTATAGATGCGGTAGCACCATACCTTCCTAAAGTATGATATGCGTTCAAGGACATTACCATGCCGACGAAAAAACCAGCCATCATGATTAGTGTCAGCGAATTAACGCCAACGGAGTAAACCTGGCGGAACAGCAGTCCCGGTCGCCGTAGAACCGAAGGAGAACCGGCAATCAAGCGGAACAAGAACAATTGCGAGGCACCGAAATCAATAAAGAAACCGGCAATACGGTCGCGCATATCCAAAACCAACAACTTCATTCGAATTCCTTGTCCATCATCTGCGTTCGATAATCTTCAACCGGGTAATGGAATGGCACGGGGCCATCCGCTTCTCCAAGCATGAATTGTCGCACGTACGGGGAATCACTTTCGTGTAATTCTTCCGGCGAACCTTTACCAATAACTTTGCCATCCGACAGGATATAGCAATAATCCGACACTGTGCTGATTTCAATAACGTCATGGGAAACGACAACAGTGGTCAAACCCAGTGATTCGTTCAGCGTTTCGATTAACCTTACAATGGCGCCCATGGAGATCGGATCAAGCCCGACGAATGGTTCATCGTAAATAATAAGTTGTGGATCCATGGCAATCGCTCTGGCAAGCGCAACACGCCTGGCCATGCCACCCGACAACTCTGACGGCATCAAATCCCAGGCACCGCGCAATCCCACAGCCTGGAGTTTCATAAACACGATGTGCCGAATGAGTGACTCGGACAGTCGGGTGTGTTCGCGCAATGGAAAGGCGACATTGTCAAAGACACTGAGGTCCGTAAGTAACGCGCCATTTTGAAAAAGCATGCCCATGCTTTTGCGCAGCTCGAATAGTTGGTTGAGGGACAAGTCCTGCACTGCTTTCCCGAAAACCCGAATGGTGCCGGAGTCGGGTTTCAATTGTCAGGTAATTAGGCGCAACAGCGTGTTATTGCCCGTGCCACTGGGTCCCATGACTGCGGTGACCTGACCGCGGCGAAAATCCATGTCGCAGCCATCAAAAATCAGTTTCTTGCCACGACGATAGCTGAGTCCGCGGACTTCGATAACTGTTTCGTCAGTGTTTCTGGTCATAGATTCATCACATAAGCACGGATACAAACGTTAATTACACGCTGCAACGCTGCCAGTCGTATTACTGGTGAACGAAATTGGATCACGCGTGATAATGATTCAGGCCGCCTGCTCCATCTCTGTACTGTACTTGCCGTCTCTTGCTGCGCTGTTACACCGAGCACGATGATATAACGCCTTCATCGCAGCCTCGACATTTTCAGCTTTGCCGCCCCAAGCCTGCAATACAGGTTGCTGAAGCGCACGACCATAGGAAAAACTCAGTGCCCACGGCAATGATCCAAGATTGTTTATCAAGTTCAGGTGTTGCGTGGCAATTTCCGCACTTTGCCCACCGGAAAGGAACGCAATACCCGGCACGGACGCTGGCACGAAATGTTTCAGGCATCGCACGGTCGCCTCGGCAACTTCCTGTTGACTGGCCTGCTCCGGGCAGTTGGTTGCTGAAATGATCATATTCGGCTTCAAAATCATGCCCTCCAGTTCCACACCCTGCAGGTACAATTCGTTGAATACGGCGTTTAATACATCACTAGTTATTTCTTCACAGGCGTCAATGTCGTGGTCGCCATCCATTAATACTTCCGGCTCAACGATAGGTACAATGCCCGCCTCCTGGCAGAGCGCGGCATAACGAGCCAACGCATGCGCGTTGGTGCTGATACAGGAAGTGCTTGGCATGTTGTCAGCGATCTTTATGACAGCACGCCATTTGGCAAACAAGGCGCCCAGCTCGCGGTACTCGTCAAGGCGTTCACGCAGCCCGTCCAGACCCTCAGTTATTGTTTCGCCATCGTACCCGGCCAGGGATTTTGCACCTTTATCGACCTTGATACCTGGAATAACACCGAGGTCCGCAAGATGTTTGGGAAACGGCACACCGCCCGCTGTCGATTGACGCAACGTTTCGTCGTACATAATGACGCCGCTGATGAATTCGTCCATTCCCGGGGCTGAAAACAGTAGGTCGCGGTAAGCACGACGGCTTTCTTCCGTACTGTCTGTGTTCATAGTCTGGAACCGTTTACCGATAGTGCCGGTACTCTCGTCGGCAGCGAGAATGCCCTTGCCCGGTGCGACCATGGCGAGAGCAATTTCGTTCAAACTGTTGAAATTCATCAAGTCTTACCTTTTTTCAAAAATCCTGCGGATGACCGGAATTTGGCTAGGAAGTCCGGCGCGAAGCGCGAGAATTCTATCAAAAGCAATGGAAGGCAGCCATGAACAAGCGATAAAAATGAAATTGGTGGGCCGTGCAGGATTCGAACCTGCGACCAATTGGTTAAAAGCCAACTGCTCTGCCAGCTGAGCTAACGGCCCACGGAAAGCCGCGCATCATACCGCAAGCGGCGCAGCCTGAAAACCGAGATTCAATTCCGGTAGCGCGTCGGATCTTCAATACCCGCATCCTGAAAGCCTTTGGCACGAAATCGGCAGGCATCACAAGTTCTACAGGCCGCGCCATCGGTACCCGCCTGGTAGCACGATACCGTGAGTGCATAGTCGACGCCCAGCTCACTGCCGCGCTGGATAATCTCCGCCTTGGTTAGCGAAAGCAGCGGCGCGTGAATCTCGACCGGACTGCCTTCAACGGCCTGTTTAGTCGCGACAGCCGCCAGCCCGCGAAACGCATCGATAAAGACCGGTCGACAATCCGGATAGCCCGAATAATCCACAGCGTTGACACCAATGTGAATTGCCTGCGCGTTAATAACCTCGGCAAACCCCAGCGCGTGTGCCAGGAAAACCGTGTTTCTTGCCGGCACATAGGTTAACGGTATGCCTTGCGCCACTTGGTCAGGTATGACTGCGGATTTGTCGGTAAGTGCTGAACCGCTAAAAATGCTGTTGTCCAACTTGATAATCTCGTGTGAGGCAACTTCAAGATGGTTGGCCAGGTGTCTTGCAGCGGTCAGTTCCGCGTCATGCCGTTGACCGTAGTCAAAGCTCAGCGCATGACAGGTAAATCCCTCGGCCTGTGCAATGGCCAGTACGGTGGCTGAATCCAGCCCACCTGAGAGCAGTACGATTGATGTCTTGCCGTTCAATTACCGGCCCGGTTCATCGCCCCAGATGATTTTGTGTAACTGCACCTGGAACCGCACGTTTAACCGATCCGCCAGTATCCACTCGGCCAGCTCACGCGCACCGAGTTCTTCGTGACTGGGCGAGAACAAAACCGGGCATCGGTTCGTAAGATGGTGACTGGAAACAAACTCCCTCGCGAATTCGTAATCCTCGCGATGACAAATGACAAATTTGACCTGGTCCTTGGCAGTCAAAACATTAAGATTAGCTAACCAGTTCCTGTGCTGCTCGCGTGAACCCGGTGTCTTGATATCCAATACTCGACTCACGCGTGAATCCACATTGCTGATGTCCATTGCGCCACTGGTCTCCAAAGATACGAAATAACCTGCATCGCATAACCGCTCAAGTAAAACTAGGCAGGCTTTCTGTGCCAGCGGTTCCCCGCCCGTTACGCACACGCGTTGCGTTTTGAATTCCGCAGTGCGCTCAAGCACGTCATTGATGGAATAAAGCTCACCACCATGAAACGCGTATTCGGTGTCACAATACTGGCAGCGTAGCGGACAACCCGTAAGGCGAATAAACACGGTCGGCCAACCGCTAGCGTCCGCTTCACCCTGCAGGGAATGAAAAATTTCTGTGATGCGCAAGCGATTCGAAAGCGCATCGCCTTGTGCAGTACCTTTTTTGTGTGCCGAGTACGTCATTGGGGTTCAGCGACAGGTTTGTCGCTACACAGCATACCACTCCCGCTAGCGACCCTCTGAGCTCAAACGCGCCAAACGTTTTTCAGCCTGCTCGGC
>JAZFYH010000008.1:0-7197 GCA_036443475.1 Gammaproteobacteria bacterium
CGTGAAGGTGAACCGTTGGTACATATTGACAACACCCTGCTTGAACTGCAGATGCGTGAAGCGGCGGCAAATATCGGTCAGCTTGAGGCCAATCTGAAATACCTCGAACAGCAACTAGTGCGCCAACAGCAACTGCGCAGCCAGAATCTCACCTCGTCCACGGATCTTGAGGAAGCCCAATCGCAGGCAGACATTGCACGTCAACAATTGGAACAATCGCGCGTCTCATTGGCGCAACGTCAGTATCAGTTTGACCGGTCGAAAGTACTTGCACCGTTTTCAGGTAAAGTCGTGGTACGACTGCGCCGCACTGGCGAATTCATGCAGATCGGCGGTGAAGTGGTGCGCCTGGTTGATATTGAGAATATTGAGGTTCGCGGCCAGGCACCGCTTGCCGTTACACCTTATGTTTTTGATGGCATGGACGTGACGATTCGTGACCGGCAGGGTCGCGAGGTGCTGAGCAACATCCGCACAGTGGTGCCGGTTGGTGACGACCGTTCGCGTATGATCGAAGTGCGCGTTGCGGTTTCCGGCGGCACCTGGGCAGTTGGAACACCGGTGCGCGTCGCGCTGCCGCAGTCGGATTCGCGCGAAGTCATCGCCGTGCACCGCGATGCGGTTATTCTGCGAGAAAACGCCACCTACCTTTACAAGGTGATTGCTGATGGCACGGTTGAACAGGTCACCATCACCACTGGCATCGAAAACGGGGCCTACGTGGAGGTAAATGGCGAAATTGCTCCGGGCGATCGGATTGTGATTCGTGGCGGTGAACGCCTGCAGGCGGGCCAGTCTGTAACCATCCTGGCAGAAACCTGACCGTCGGCCCGGAAAATCCGGCCGTTTATTTGTAAAAAATCACTTCAAATTGGCGCTGTTAAGCGCCAATTTGCTATAAAGCTCCTTCTTCCTGTCAGTGTCCGGCTTAAGCTCTCCCTGATTGCCTGCTACCTTAGACGCCAGCCACTAACGCACCCAGGAAAACTGAGGAGCCCTTGTACCATGAGCAATTATTACATTCGGCTGACATTTTACGGGCGCGATAGATTCGTCGATTTTCCCTGTACCAGAGACGAGTATCGGAATTTTTTTGATGCGGCCAAGAAACTCGCAACCGGCGGCCAGAACGTAGCAAGCCACTTCTTGTTGAGCGTAACCGCTGACGTAAAAGCGCTGATCGCGATTAAGGAAGTTCAGGCTGTTTACTTTATGGAAGGAGAAAAAGTTCAGGCGAATAACGTGCAAAACATTACTCCGATACTCGATACGCAGGGTATTTCGCTTTACCTTAAGGGGCGGCAGCAAGCCATCGACATCCAGATGTCCGGGCAAGGACCACTGGATGACATGATTGCCGGCCTGACTGATTCAGACTACGCCGAGGATGGCAACCAATGCGTAATGCTGGCCGATGACGAAGGATGCTCGATATTTTTCGTCCTCGACGAGATTCAGTACGCGCTGGTAAGCGCCAGCCTTGTCAATCCTTCCAGCTAGTAACCATCCACTACGTAGCCAGGTTAGCGGAGTCCAAGGCATAATGACTGCCATGAGCAGAACGGGTCGAGGTTCCGGTAGAAAAATGGCGTCGCCCAGCCATGCCGACCTGCTGCAGCTTCTTGAAGGTGACACAGGGCGTAAGGTTAAGCTGAACATTCTGATCGAGGAACGGCGGCGGGCAAACGCGGTACGTGGAAGAATAGGTAGCGAACTGCTCAACGTTTTGCTAGGTATGAAGGAAGCCATCCAGGATCTACGTGAAAAACGCACCGACCTCGCTGAAGAATTACGTGGTAAGGGTGTAGTGTATGACAATCTGTACGCCAAACCCTACGATCGAATTTGCGAAGTACGTTCAGAGATGTTGCAGCGGTTTACCCGCAGCTATAGCGACATCGACACCCTCTTGCAATCTGACTGTGACGTTGACGACATTGCCCGCGATACCCTGCTCAGCTTTCGTGATGATCTGCTCGAAGTCTTGCACTTATTGATTGATGGTCTGACCACACTCCGTGAGTACCGTAGTGATTTAGGTCGCGATCTGGTAAAAAAGGGTGACATATACGTAAAGCTGTATGACCGACCATTTAATAGGGTAAGTATTATCCGTGACAGTATCCCTATCTTAATGAACGCAGTATTCGGCAGGCGTATAGTAGAGTAATCAGGCGTAGTATAGAATAACCAGGCGAAAAGGAAATGAGGTTCACAACATGAGCGATAAATTCAAGCAGGCCGAGAATGAATTTGCGGAAGCGCGTAAACATTTTGTCAACGCGATAAAAGAATCCTATCGTGCGCTCGACGGTGATTTTTCCAGGTTGTCGAAACGACTTGAAAAAGTAAACCAACGCCTGAAGATCGAAAAGAAAAAACTGTACAAAGCTAGTGACCAGCTGGCCAGAAAAGGCACTCGGAGAGCCAAGGAACAGTTTCAGGTTGCAAAAAAACGTTTTGCCCAACTGGAAAAAGAAGCTAAGACCATTCGACAACAACTGGAACCCCTGCGCAAGAAAGCCATAGAAACCGGCAAGCAGCTGAGCAAGTCGCTCGGACTGGATGAAACGTTCAAAAAAATCGAGCAACAGATCCGCAAAGTGACAACGGAAATCAACGCCAAGCGCAAAATAGCCAAAGGCGGCGAAAAAGCCAAGCGTTCGCACAAACCGCCAGTAAAAAAGAAATCAGCTAAAAAGGCCGCGGGAAAAACCGTCAAAAAGAAAAGCACCTTAACCACCAGGAAGAAATCGACAGGCGCCAAAAAATCACCACGGAAGAAACCCGCCAAGAAAACCTGAACTAGGAGGTTCGACATGGACGACGATTCCTCCAGGTCGACTCGCTTGCAAACGCTATCGCCGCTGGCCGCGTCAATCTGGAAACAACTGGAAGACCTGGAGTTGTTCCATGGCGTAGAGCCGATGGACATTGCCAGCCTGCTGGAGAATCTCAAGCCACGCCAACTGGATGCCGGCGACGTTCTTATCTCTCCTCAACAAAACAACACTTCCGTGTATCTGGTTTTGAAGGGTGAACTGCGCGTGCACATCGACTCGCTGGACAGCCCACCGCTGACCTTGCTTGGGCGCGGTGAACCGGTGGGAGAAATGTCAATGTTCGCCGGCCATTATCCATCTGCCTACGTTGTAGCTAACAACCCGGTTATGCTGCTGGAAATTTCAGCAGATCATTTCTGGTCACTAATACGTTCCACACACGCCTTTGCTGTGAATCTCCTCTTTAGAATGGCGGGTCGAGTCCGATCTGGAAATGTTGCCATTGGTGCAAGTGAGCAACGCGCTGTTGTTGACGGCCTCACCGAATTGCATAACCGTCGCTGGCTTGATGAAATGCTGCCGCGTCTGTTGGAACGACAAAACAGTCAGAACAAGCCGACATGCATAGCCATGGTAGACGTCGATCACTTCAAGCAATTTAATGACCAGCATGGTCATCTGGTAGGCGATGCAGTACTGCAAGTTGTGGCCAGGCTACTCGAAAAAAATGTGCGTCCCGGTGACATGGTAGCGCGTTACGGCGGTGAAGAATTTTCAATGCTCTTACCGGATACTGAGCTGGTCACAGCAAAAGCTGTAGCCAATCGGGTTCGCGAATCCATTGCTGGCGAATCCATTCAAATTGACGACAAAACATTGTCGGTAACGGCATCGTTTGGACTTGCACAGGCCAAACCGGAAGAGTCCATGGAAGAACTGGTTAGCCGTGCAGACGGAGCGCTGTACCGCGCCAAGCATGCCGGTCGCAACCGTGTGGAAGTCGAATAAAAAGCCCGACGCAAGCGCCGGGCGGTGTGTTCCAATTTGACTGACCCAAGCTTCGGGAATCCCGATTCAAGACTTGAAAAATTAGACTCCGTGTTGGCCAAAAAGTTCCCATTCAAAATGATTTCCTGCCAATCAGCACTGCGTCATAATGCTCTCATGAACGCCGATCAAAACCCGATGAGTTCTGCGCCGTGAGCACAATATTTGAGTCACGCCTGCGCACCCTGGAAGGCATGGCTGGTTGTCCGTACCGCAACGGCCTCAAGGGCATTGAAAAGGAAAGCCTGCGAGTCTCAGCAGGTGGTCGGCTTGCCACTACCCCACATCCGCCCAAATTGGGGTCGGCATTGACTCACCCGCATATTACGACAGACTATTCCGAAGCGCTGCTGGAGCTCATCACCCCACCCTACGCGGAATACGAAGAATTGTTTCGCTTCATGACCGATCTGCACACATTTGTCTACGCTAACATTGATGCCGAAATTCTCTGGGCAACCAGCATGCCGGGAAACGTTGGAAGGGACCCCGATATTCCCATAGCCAATTACGGTAGTTCAAACGTGGGTCGCATGAAAACCGTCTACCGTATTGGCCTGGGCAATCGCTATGGCCGTCGTATGCAAACCATAGCGGGCGCTCATTTCAATTACTCGTTTCCAGAAGCATTCTGGAAATGTTTTCGCATCGTATGCCGCGACTCAAACCCACTATATGATTTTATCAACCAATCCTACTTCGCACTGATCCGGAACTTTCAGCGAACTGGCTGGATCATTCCCTACCTGTTTGGTGCGTCTACGGCATTGCATAACGGTTTTATCGACGACACCAACGGGTTTAAGCAATTCGACAAAAATACCTGGTTCCTACCATACGCTACTTCGTTGCGCATGAGCGACGTCGGTTACAAGAACAAGGCGCAAGCCAGTCTGTGTATTTCCTATAACAACCTGGATGAGTACATATCTAGTTTGACGCGAGCCATCAGTTCACCCTATCCGGATTACGAGAAAATTGGTGTCAAGGAAGGTGATCTGTATCACCAACTTAATCCAAACATCCTGCAGATTGAAAACGAGTTCTACAGTTTCGTCCGGCCAAAAAATATTGCTAAAACCGGCGAAAAACCGACGCATGCTCTCGAACGACGTGGCGTGAGGTACGTGGAAATACGCGCACTGGACATTAACCTGTTTGAACCATTGGGCCTAGGCGCCAGCGAAAGTCGTTTTCTCGAAGCGTACCTGATTTCGGCCATGCTTGAAGATAGCCCGTTGGTTAGCGATGACGAGCTTACGGAAATCAACTATAACCAATCTCTAGTCGCCTGCCGTGGGCGGGAACCTAGTCTTTCGTTGCAGCGTAGAGGCAGTCAAATCGCATTGACCGAATGGGCAACCGAGATCTGCAACCAGGTCAGTGCGGTTGCCGACTACCTGGATAGCGTCTCCGGTATAACCGTTTACAAAGAAGCGGTAGAACGCCACATCGCCGCAGTCAAAGATCCGGAGATGACGCCCTCTGCGCGGGTTTTAGCGGAAATGCGCGCAGCTGGCGAATCGTTTATCGACTTTGCACTACGCAAGTCTCGTGAGCACGCCGAATGGTTTCGCAACCGGGAACTGGCGCCTGAAAAACTCGACTACTTTAACCATGCCGCACAAGCGTCACTCGATGAACAGTTGGAAATCGAACAGCGTGATAACACCGATTTTGATACTTACCTCGAGCGGTATTTCAGCCAGGTAATCTGATCAGAAAAATCATAGCAATATTTTTTCATTGCCTTAAACGGTGCTAATGGTTGCCCGGCAACCATCATTCCCGCAAACATGCAGGGACTGGATTTGCTTATTGATTCCGGCTCGTTAAGGAGATCTGGAGGCTAGAAAACCAGGCCGAGCAAATCACCCAGTCCCCAGACCAAGGTACCGACAATCAAAAGGAAGAAACCTGAGCTCTCTGCAGCCCAGGTTTCTTCCTCGTGGTTTCGGGTTATGTCGTAACGTGGATCGCCCTTGGCCCAATCGTGCATGGCGGGCTTGACCTGCTTTGTATCACGACGATTACGCAGTCGTGACATGTTTTCCAGTAACTGCTGTGAAGTCAGCAGTATACCGATCACTACTACAATGGAACCGGAGCGTGAGAACCACTGCCAATCACTGGTCATCATGCTGCCAGCAAATCCGAACCCTAGTACGCTGAACGCACCCACATAGGCACGCCAAGTAACTGGAATTCTATGTTTGGCCAAACCTGCCTAGCCTCCCCTCACTACGGAACCGCTGATCTATTTCCGCGCGAACTTATCTCCGAAGAAATCGCCTTCGTTCCAGGTCGGCCTAGAATCTGCATTGGCGACATCCAATGCAATGAGGTAATTCGCTGCGGTAAACCTGTATGCCGATTCCATGATAAACGCGCGACTGAGATCATCCGTCGGCTTGTGATAATACGTCGTGAGCCATTCATTCCATTTCGCATGGCCGTCAATGTTGGGATCCGAAGACTCGTGGCCGGGCACCAAGAATACCGCCGGCACACCGTGCTGCACGAACGCAAATTGGTCGCTGCGGATAAAAACAACTTCCTCGGGGAACGGATCGGGTTCAAGGACCATGCCCAGTTCTTCTGCGGCGCGTTTTAGATTGTGCTCAAGCGATGAATGTTCGGCGCCAAACCCCACCAGACCACCCATGGGAAAGGTAAAAATCGGCATGTCCATATTTACGTTGGCAGCAACTGCATCCATGGGAACGGTCGGGTTACGGGCAAAGTAATCGGCACCCAGCAGGCCTTTTTCTTCTGCCGTGACCGCAACAAACAACAGAGAACGCTTAGGTCGTTCCGCGGCACCGGCAAATACGCGAGCCAGTTCCAGCAAGACGGCAACCCCGGCGGCATTGTCGTAGGCACCGTTGTAAAGGTCATCGCCATCAATCTCCGCGCCGACGCCCATGTGATCCAGGTGTGCGCTAAACAGAACGTATTCGTTCTTCAATTGCGGATCACTGCCCTCCAGCACGGCCAATACATTGGCGCTGTTTACGTTTTCCTGCAGCACGTTTTTTTGGAAGTGCACGGAACGATTCATTTCAAAAGACAACAATCTACCTTCTGCCGCCGCGCTGCGCACCTCTTCCTCGGAATGATCGGCGCCTTCAAACAATTTGGTGGCGCCCGCAGGACCCAAGTGAACACTGACCTGAATTTGTGCCGGTGCATGGCCCACGCTGCCATCCGGGCCCACCCAACGCATACCCGAGTTGGCACGGTTTCTCACCGACCGCTCCCATGGCGCGCGTTCCAAATCCAAAGTGGTGGAAAACCCGATCATACCAACCGCGCCGTTTTCTACCGCCCGGTTTAACTTGCCACGAGTGGAGGAATAAAACGCACG
>JAZFYH010000009.1:0-12294 GCA_036443475.1 Gammaproteobacteria bacterium
CTTTCAAAAGATAATGTGGCTTGGGACTGAACAGGCGCTGGTCAAGCCGGTACCGATTCTCAATATTCTGTTCTGCGAGAATCGGCTGGCCTGCCGCAACTCGACCTACCACTGGCAGGCCCGTGTCCGCCGACTGCAACAACCGAATTCCCCGAGAGGTACCCGGCACAAGCTCTATCATACCCTTCTTGGCCAGTGCCCGCAGGTGCTCTTCGGCCGCATTAGCCGATTTAAACCCCAGCGCACGGGCTATTTCGGCCCGGGTTGGCGGCATGCCGTTATCTTCTATAACTACTTGAATCAAATCAAGAATTTCTTCCTGTCTTGGCGTCAATTCGGCCATAATACGGTCCTCTTGGATAATTTATTGCGCCGGCAAATCCTCTCAGGCACGCCCCCTTAAGGGCGCACTGTCTTTCCATACAGTTACTGTGATTATATACAGGTCACATGGATTGACAAGGCTGTTTAAGGAAAAATTGACGTCTCGGGCCGAAAAGCCAGCCAAGCAAAAGCAAAATGCACACCTCCTGGCATGGGTACTAGCTGGACACCGGCCAGCGGACCGTTGATCGCTTTACCCATCAGGTTCCAACTTGTCCCGGTCTCACGGTCGATAAAACGACCGTCAATCTGCTCAAAAGTCAGCACACCGGCTTCGGTACGCCGTGAATACGCCGTGGCCGACAGCACGCGCCGGGATTCGCGAATGGCACCCGCATCCAACACTGACAAGGTTCCAGGACGAGAAAACACCACAATGGGTTCATTCCCTACCTGGTCGTTCACCACCCGCTTCTCGCGCAAACGGGAAAATGGATACAACCGCATTGCATATTCAGTGCGCACGGCAATAACCCGTTCCATGGGTGGTAGACGGTCATCAACTTCACCTGGCAATAACAGGGGTCCTTGTTTAAGGCTGTCATAACCGTGATATGGATTTTTCCCGTAGGCTCTCGCGTACCCGGTACGACGCGATAGTACTTTTCCTTCCGGGTGTTGCTCGCGGAAATGCTGGAATGCGACGATCCGCGAGGGGAACTCTTTAAGTTGCCGCCCTGCGTATTCACCGACAATGCCCTCGCCCGTAAATTGCTGCCACCAGGATTCCGTTTGCCGGTCGTACATGATCATGTCTGAGCGACGTAAACGCCCGGTCACGCCGAAGTCCAGCATCTTAGCGTCAAGTTGCCGTTCGAATACCACTGAAGCATTGCACAGCGGGCAAAATGTAATGGCCACGGGAAGACCTGCGACGGTGTCATTAACAATTTCATGCCAGATGAGAATTTGTAGTGGATAAGCCCGGGCATCACGCCCAATTTCGAGCACAATTACTGGTTCATCCTGGTTCAGCCAACGCGCCGCCTTGCCCGTGGAAACAAAGTGTGGACGATCAATAGCTGGAATGCCATCGCGAGGCGGTCCACCGGATTCAATTTCATCCAAGTCTACCGTGGCACGAGAAAAATCCGTATTTGGCCAGGCATCCACCAAGGGGGCATCGCCAAATGCCCTATAACTACTCCACTGAAAAACCTGCCAGGTGATAAGGATCAAGACAAACAAGCGCACAACTACCGCTGTCCAATGCTTGGATCGTAGCCAACCCAGGGTAGTCCCAGTAAAGTTGCGCCATTCGGTTATCATGGTAAAAATCAGACCGGAACAGTCGTTGAATTGTTTCAAAAAAAAGGCCGGCAATGCCGGCCTTTTTCCACTCTTGTGCCATACAGGCTATTTTAGCGATTTCAATGCCTTGTTAAAACCATCCAAGGAAATCAGGACATTTACGTTCTGGGTCGCCGATATAAAAAACGTGATCTGCGCTGTATCCGCCTTGCGCAAAGCGTTCTGCAATTCCTTGGTTAATTGTATAACCGCAAGACAGCCACGGTTGTTGCATTGCTGCACGGCAAAAGAAACCGAATCCGCACCTTCAACGCTAAACATGATTCCCCGAGGTACAAATAAACCCAGCGAAAGACCAATTCGAGTAGCAAATACCGGCAATTCCGCGTCGGCAGGATATCCGACCGAAGACTCCATAACACGTAATGCCGCTTGAGATTCGTTTTCGCCGGGTTCATCACCCTCTCCCGCAATACGGCACTGGCGAACCACCGTCTGACCTTGTTCGTTGGTTTCTGTCGTACAAATCAGGCTCTGATTGTAAATCTGCTTGATTTCGCAGACGCGGGTTCCATCTGCGGTGGTGTCACAAACCTGCTGCCAGTCACCCCATTTTTTCCCTGCTTCAACCTGGGCGTTTATTGGGCCACTGAATGCCATAATAAAACCGACTACAAGTACTGCCATGTATAGGCGCATTTGGAATCCACTCCTTGTCGTAAATTCAATCACTTGCAGCACTTTATATCATGACTACACGAATGCCCATAGACCGCCAGGCGGAAGAATTACGCCGCCTTGCTCCAAATCCGACTTGAGAGGATGGGATCGAAAATCTACTCTTAAATGTAAACCCAACAATATTTGCAACAACGAGGGCGTTGCCATGGCATTCCTACGAGTAGTTTCGTTTTTATCCGCGGGCATCCTTCTATCGGCCTGTGGAGAACAGGCTGCGACCGATCCCGACACCAGTGCTGATAAGGCTGCCAAGCCAGCGTGCACATTGATCATGGGATGGGATCCCTGGGAGCCCTACCAGTTTGCCAATGTTGACGGCAACGTCAACGGTCTCGATGTTGAACTGGTGAAAATCATTGTTGAAAATGCCGGCTGTACGCTGGAGTTCAACCAAGACAATTGGTCCAGTTTACTGGCAAAAATTCAGAACGGTGAAATTCATTTGCTCGCGGGAGCCACTCAAACAGAATCCAGGGATGAATTCGCGTGGTTCATGGATCCCTATCGTGAAGAGTCTTTTGTACTTTACGTGCGTGCTGACGAGAAAAATGATTACCCTGAAGAAAACCTGCAGGCATTGCTTGAACGTGGTGGTCAAATCGGTGTAACGCAGGATTACATTTACGGAGACGAAGTTTCGGCACTGCAAGACAGTCCGGATTTTGCCGAGCAGTTCATTGGTGTGCCAATCAGCGAATTGAACTACAGCAAGCTTGCCGATCTGGAAATTGACGGTTTCCTGGAAGATCCGTTTGTTGCTGTCGCAATATTAAGACGCAAGGGTTTGGGCAAACAAATTGTTGCGCACGACATTGAGATTCACACGGGTATGGTGCACCTGATGTTAAGTAAGGCATCCGTTAACGAGACTATGTTCGGTCACCTTAATAACAGCCTTGCGGAAATGAAGGAAAGTGGCAAACTGGATGAAATACTGGAGAAGTACCGAAACTAGCGGATCCAGTTAACTCAGCATTCTGGGACGTTCACCGCCAACCCACCCAGTGACGTTTCCTTGTAAATGGACTGCATGTCACGACCGGTCTGACGCATGGTGGCGATCACCTGGTCCAGTGACACTTTATGCTTGCCATCGCCGCGCAAAGCCATGCGCGCGGCATTGATCGCCTTCAGTGAGCCCATGGCGTTTCGTTCAATACAAGGAATCTGGACAAGCCCCTTTATGGGGTCGCAGGTGAGCCCAAGATTATGTTCCATACCAATTTCTGCGGCATTTTCCACCTGCTCGTTGGAACCATTGGATGCAGCAACCAGACCGGCCGCCGCCATGGAACACGCAACCCCGACCTCACCTTGGCAACCCATTTCCGCACCGGATATACCGGCGTTTTTCTTATATAACGCGCCGATCGCGCTGGCTGTGAGCAAGAACCGGATGATGCCTTCATCATCAGAGTTTTCGTGAAATTTTTGATAATAATGCATAACCGCCGGAATGATCCCCGCTGCACCGTTTGTGGGTGCAGTCACCACACGTCCACCGGCGGCGTTTTCTTCGTTCACGGCCAGTGCAAACATGTTGACCCAATCGAGTATATCCAGCGGATTGTGTTTTGACTGGCTGATCAGGTCACGATGCAGCTTGGGTGCTCGGCGCTGAACGTTTAAGCCGCCAGGTAGAATACCTTCCTCACGCATGCCGCGTGCCACGCACTGTTGCATCACCTGCCAAATATTCAACAACTTAGTGCGAATTTCTTTTTCGCTGCGCCAGGTTTTTTCATTCTCCATAACCAGTTCATGGATTCTGAGTTCGTAAACGCGACACTTGTCCAGCAACTCGGCGGCACTGCCGAAACTGTAGGGGAGCTCATGCCCGGTGTCATCGCCTGCGGACTCTTCTTCGTCGCCACGAACAATGAATCCGCCGCCGATGGAATAAAATGTCTCTTCCAGCAGAACGTCTTCATTTTCATCCAATGCAGAAAATTGCATGCCGTTTGAATGCCTGGGCAATACCTCGTTCCTGAGATACAACAGGTTCATGTCTTCATCAAAGGGAATGGGTTTTTCGCCAAGCAGGCTTATAGAATGCTCATGTCTTACAGCAGCCAGTTTTTCAGCGATGCTGTCCGGATCAACCCCGTCTGGGGTCTCGCCCATCAACCCCAACAGGATGGCGCGATTGGTTCCATGCCCGATCCCAGTGAGAGCTAACGACCCGTATAGCCGAGTCACGACCTGATTCGTTTGGTCAAACTTTCCGGATTCTTTCAGGACGAAAAGAAACTCTCGCGCAGCAATCATGGGTCCCACAGTATGTGAACTGCTTGGCCCAATACCGATTTTGAACAACTCGAATGTACTGACCATCATGGCGTTAATCAGAACCCAGTGACAATAAACTCGTGTTACCACCGACCGCGGCTGTATTGATGGAAAGCGTTCGCTCGGTGGCAAAACGATGCAGGTAATGTGGGCCACCGGCCTTCGGCCCAGTGCCTGACAATCCCTGGCCACCAAACGGTTGCACACCAACAACGGCACCAATCATGTTGCGATTTATATACGCATTACCCACGGCTACGCGACTCTGAATATGCCTAGCTTCACTATCAATACGTGAATGCACGCCTAAGGTTAGCCCGTAGCCAGTATTATTGATGGACTCGATGATTTTCTCCAGGTCTTTGGACCGGTACCGAACAACATGGAGAATAGGGCCAAATACTTCTCTTTCCAGAATATCCAGCGAATCAATTTCAACCGCCAAGGGTGCAACATAAGTACCGTGGCGGCATGATTCCGGAATTTCGAGCTTGCGAATCAACTTGCCTTTACTGGATATCCATTCGGCGTGCTTGTCGAGTATATCTTTTGCAGCCTGGTCGATGACTGGCCCTACGTCGGTATCCAGCAGTGCTGGGTTACCTATTTTTAGTTCACCCATATAACCATGCAGCATTTCAATTACGCGTGGCGCAATATCATCCTGCAGGAACAAAACGCGTAATGCAGAACAACGCTGACCCGCGCTGTTGAAAGACGATTGCACGACATCAACGACCACCTGCTCCGGCAACGCTGAGCTATCCACCAGCATCGCGTTCTGGCCACCCGTTTCAGCAATCAAAACGGGAATGATGCCTTCGCGTTCCGCCATGACGCGATTGATCAGCTTTGCCGTTTCTGTTGAACCGGTGAAAGCAAGACCGGCGGTGCGCGGATCTGCCACGGCGGCCTGGCCGACAACACGTCCGGGGCCGGGAATGAAATGCAACGCATCAACCGGAATACCCGCCTCGTGCATGAGTTGTACCGCACGGTAACCGATCAACGATGTCTGCTCGGCCGGCTTAGTTAGAACGCAGTTTCCCGCGGCCAATGCGGCACTGACCTGACCAGTAAATATCGCCAACGGGAAATTCCACGGTGATATGCAGACGAAAACGCCGCGGCCGTGCAAACTTAGCTGATTGCTTTCACCGGTCGGTCCCGGCAATTTTATGGGTTCGCCGAAATCGGCTTCGCAGCGCTGCGCATAGTAACGCAGGAAATCAACGGCCTCGCGAACTTCTGAAACGCAATCCGGAATGGATTTGCCGGCTTCACGAATACACAACGCCATGAGTTCGGCAGCGTGTTCCTCAAAGAGCTCGGCGGCACGACGCAACAATCGGCCACGTTCGTACGCTGGTGTGCGGTCCCAGGAAGGCTGCGCCTTGACTGCAATATCCAGCGCTGCACGAATCATTTCCTCATTAGCCTGATAAATCAGACCGGCCGTGTCCCGATTATCCGCCGGATTCAGCGAAACAATCTGGTCACCCTCATGTCGCTTACCACCAATCAAGGGTGCGGCATCCCGGCTTTCCTGCAATGCCAGTTCAAGCGCTTGTTTCAGCGAAGCTAATTCGGAAAGATCATAAAGATTGATACCGCGAGAATTTATTCGATCGGCGCCATAAATATTCCGGGGCAATAGAATTTTCGGATGCGGCTTGGATTCGAGGTTTTCGATTTCCGCAATAGGATCGGAAACAATTTCCGCCACCGGCACTTTCTCATCGATGATCCGGTTAACAAAAGATGTATTGGCGCCGTTTTCCAGCAAGCGACGTACCAGGTAGGGCAATAAGTCCTCGTGCGACCCGACCGGTGCGTAAGCGCGACAATTTACCCCAAGTTTTTTCGGACCAATGACTTCCTCGTATAACTCTTCACCCATGCCATGCAGACGCTGAAATTCAAACTCTCGACTGTCGCCGGCCATTTCCAAGACGCTGGCCAAGGTGTGCGCGTTATGTGTTGCGAACATGGGGTAGATGTTTTCACGCAATGAAAAAACCTTTCGTGCACAGGCGAGAAAGGAAATATCCGTCGATGCCTTGCGCGTGAACACTGGATACCCACTAACGCCCCACTCCTGACAGTGTTTTATTTCCGTGTCCCAGTAAGCACCTTTCACCAGACGCGCGGGAATTTTCCTGCCAACTTCCCCCGCGAGTGCCGCCATCCAGTCGATTAACGCGATTGCACGTTTCAGATATGTCTGCACCGCCAGGCCGAAACCCTCGTAGCCATCCAGCGACGCATCCCGGTACACGGATTCAAAAACATCCAGGGAAATGTCCAGACGCTCTGATTCCTCCGCGTCCACCGTGAGACCGATGTTCCAATGTTTAGCGCGTTGCGCCAGCTCAAGCAACCGTGGCGACAATTCGTTTAATACGCGCTCACGTTTGGCGAATTCATAACGGGGATGCAATGCGGACAGTTTCACGGAAATATTCGGCTTGGAAAAAATATCGCCGCCTGCTTTTTCTGCCGCCCGGCCAATGGCGTCAATCGCGTCAAGATAAGCCTTGAAGTATTGATCGGCATCCACCATGGTCAATGCCGCTTCGCCCAGCATGTCGTAGGAATGTCGATAATTCCGATGCTCTTTTGTGCCGGCCCGTTTCAAGGCTTCGCCAATATTTCTGCCCATCACGAACTGGTGCCCCATGATGCGCATGGCTTGCCGCATGGCAATGCGCGCGACCGGTTCACTGAGGCGTTTGACCAGGCGACGCGCAATACCGCCAATGTTTTCACGTAACTTACTGTCCGGTTGCATGACCTTGCCGGTTAACATCAATCCAAACGTGGAAAAATTGACGAACGCGGATTGCGAAGTCCAGAGATGCTCGGCCCAGTTGCCGTCGGCCAGCTTGTCTTCGATCAGCTTGTCAGCCGTGTTGGCATCGGGAATGCGCAGTAAGGCCTCGGCCAGGCACATAAGCACAATGCCTTCCTGCGAAGAGAGATCGTACTTTTGCATGAAAGCGTCGATGCCACCCTGCTTCGCCTGATTGCGACGCACGGTTTCGACCAGTTTTTCAGCATTGGATTGAATGCGTGCCTGAGCGGAAGCATCCATTTTAGCGAGGGGGATCAAGGCTTCCACGCAGGCAGTTTCATCAGCGAGATAAAGTGCGTTCATGGCTTCCCGCAGCGGCGTCAATTTGGGCGCCAAACCAGCGAACACAGCTTCGCGCCGGACTTCGGTTAATGCATCGCTGGCCGTTGCCATGGATTCTCCCGATTGAACTCCCAATTGAAACTGGTTGATTTCCTTACAATCTCCTCATTGTAACGCGGAACGCGCGTTTCGAGGCACCGCCAGTGGGCCGTAACGGCTGACGGCAGCCTTTGGCCGCCGTCGTACGCAAGATCACTGAATCAATCTTAAAGGTTTTCGATTAGCGCATCGGCAAAACCGCTGGTCGAGACCTCCCGGGCACCTTCCGTCTGGCGCGCAAAATCGTAGGTTACGATTTTCTGCCCGACGGTTTTTTCATAGGCTGCCTGGATGGCTTTTGCCGCCTCCGGCCAGCCGATGTATTCCAGCAGCATGACGCCGGAAAACAGCAACGACCCGGGATTCACCTTGTTCAAGCCGGCGTGCTTGGGCGCGGTGCCATGCGTGGCTTCAAACACCGCGACGTGATCCGCCATGTTGGCGCCCGGCGCAATCCCGACTCCACCGACCTCGGCGGCAATGGCGTCAGACAAGTAATCGCCATTCAGGTTCATGGTTGCCAGCACGTCAAACTCTTCCGGACGAAGTTGCATCAACTGGAACATGATGTCGGCAATTCTGTCCTTGATGACAATTCGGCCATCTGGTGCCTTGCCATCATGCTTTTCCCAGACATCTTCTTCGGTAACAATCTTGTCGCCAAACTCTTCCTTGGCCAGTTCATAGCCCCATTTGCGGAATGCACCCTCGGTAAATTTCATGATGTTGCCTTTGTGCACAAGCGTGACTGATTCGCGGTCGTTATCAATGGCATATTGAATCGCCTTGCGCACCAGCCGTTTGCTGCCAAAAGCGGAAATGGGTTTGACGCCTAATCCAGCGTCGTCGAAAAACGTCGCGCCCAACTCTTCGCGCAGGAATTTTGCGAGCTTCAGGTTCTCGGCAGAACCGGATTCGTACTCGATACCGGCATAAACGTCTTCCGTGTTCTCGCGGAAGATCACCACGTCGATAGGCTCAGGATTTTTCAGCGGAGAGGGCACTCCCTTGTAATACTTTACCGGTCGGATACACGCGTATAGGTCCATTTTCTGCCGCAGCGTCACATTGAGGGAACGGAATCCGCCCCCAATCGGTGTGGTAAGAGGTCCTTTAATCGAAACGACAAGATCTTGCATGGCATCGAGCGTTTCCTGCGGAAAGTAATTGCCGTCGTATATGCCGGCTGCCTTTTCACCCATAAACAATTCGGCCCAATGTACTTTTCGTTTTCCGCTGAAAGTTTTTTCAACAGCGGCGTCCAGAACGCGGAGACATGCCGGGGTGATATCCACACCAATGCCATCGCCTTCCACGAAACCAAGCATCGGCTGGTCCGGAACCTCCAATTTATTGTTCTTTACGGTTATCTTTTCGCCACTTTCGGGAAGCGTTATGTGCTGGTAAGCCATGCAAGTCTCCCTGCAATACGGTGAATAGCGCGATCAGGTTAATCACGAAGCGATACGATGCAAGGCGCGGATTATATACGATAATACTAATACCAAGTTGTTTCAGTTAGTTACACCTGATTTTTTGCCTCTGTGCCACACAAAACTGTGGCAAGGGGCTTCCTTTGGCACAGTAACTCCACGAGTGGATGAAACTGCTCACCTCTATGGAGAATTAGAGTCGTAGGGTTCGGGAGCAAGTCCCGGTAGCGTCCGCTTCTGGCCGAAAGCGGCCGTTCATTAACGGTTAATATGCAAGCGACTGGTTCTGGCCGCTTGCTGCCCTTTGCTTGAAGTGACTCGAACGAAATCCGACTGGCAGCTTCTCCCGAAAGCGGTCACTCAGAAATGGTGCCGCGGAACAGCGGCTACGGGCCAGTTACAATTATGAATAGTAGTATGTACGTTTAAAATGTAAATCGTATTAGTCTCAAGAGGTTAGCCTCGATAATGCTGCAGCTTTTGAGCGAACATCAGATTTCTGCAGGCATATTCATACTCACGGTTTTTCTCGGGGTGACGCTAGCGTGGGAGGAATTTGCACCCAAGCGAAAGAATGCAGCTATCAGAGGCAGGCGTCTCGGTAATCTTGCGCTGCTCGCTGTCGATGCCGCCGTGGTGGTGCTGCTGTTTCCGGTTACCTCCGTCAGTACCGCTCTGATCGCGGCCAGTTTTGGTTGGGGGATTTTCAATATTTGGCCAGTAGCTTATCCCTTTGCCTTTGCCGGCTCGGTGCTGATACTGGATCTGGCAATTTATTGCCAGCACCGCTTGCTTCATACAAGCAATTGGTTGTGGCCGCTGCACCGCGTTCATCATTCGGATCTTCATGTTGACGCTACGACCGGTGTACGCTTCCATCCTATAGAAGTGGTTATTTACACGGTTCTCAAGATTGGCGTTGTTCTCATAATCGGTGCACCGGTTGCTGCTGTGATGCTGTTCGAGTTCTCGCTGATAGTGGCCTCACTCTTCTATCACGCCAATGTACAAGTAACCCCAATAGTTGAACATGCGCTTCGAACAGTGCTGATCACACCCGACATACATCGCATTCACCATTCGGCACGGCAACCGGAAACTGACAGCAATTTCGGTAACCTGTTTATCTGGTGGGATCGCCTTTTTGGCACTTATCGTGCGGAGCCAGTAGGTGGCCATCAAAAGATGCGGATTGGCCTCGAAGGTTTCACAGGCACCCGCGTGACGCAAATCATCCAACTCCTTACGCAGCCTTTCCGCCGCGAGCACGGATAATCCAAACTGGAAATTTTCGTCAAATACTATTTCTGGTGTTTGTTTCGCGGCCCTGGTTGTCTTTGTCTATGCCGGCTCGCTGCCGTGACTCGCCAAGGCCGGGACGGTAAACATGATTACCGCGCAAAGGAACAAGCTATACGAGTTCTCAGCAACCATTCAGCGAGGTTTGGGAGGCAGCGGATTGTTGCCAGCGACTCAGCGTGGCTTGGGCATGGTGCCCGATGCCAGAAACCAATGGTAATCGGACAGGATTTGGGCGTGATCGAAGCATAATTCCTCGGGCAAGTGCTCGATCGAGAACTGGCTGATTGTTTCGGCGTCATCCCCTGCCTTAGGAACGCCGGTTGCACGCGCAATGTAGACAACCGTGGCGGTATGGAAGCGAGGATCCCGATCCGGTTGAGAGTACACACCCAGCATGTAATGCAGCATTACGTCCAGACCGGTTTCTTCTTTCACCTCACGCCGTGCGGCGTCCTCAGCGGATTCGCCTTGGTCCACGAACCCCCCAGGTAACGCCCAGCCAAGAGGTGGATTGCGCCTTTTAATGAGGTATATGTCATCGCCCTGGCCGATTATCACATCCACCGTGAGCAGCGGTGTGATCGGCCGGGTTTCAGCCTGCATCTTGGGCTTCGCGCCAAACATAGCCTTAGAGTTTATGACATATTTAGGAAAATTGCCCTAGCCATTGATCCGATAGGCTTTTTCTCCTTTATGTTCTCTCGGCCCGATTATGCCTAAGTGTAGACCGGTCCCGGCTGGTGTCACGCTATGTAAGGGTTTCAGCCCTTCGCAGCGGACGATCGCCCGTCCGCTGGAGCGATTTGTCAGGCAGCTATGCTGTATTCACCCTTAGGGTTGGAACCGTACTGATTTTCATCGGGCTTGCTGTCTTGCACCATAAAGACAAGAAGGACAATAGCGCCAATAAACGGAATCAGGCTGATAAGCAGCCACCACCCGCTGCGGTCAGTGTCATGCAGCCGCCGCACCTGCACGGCTATGCTTGGAATCAGGACGGCAAGCGTGTAGATACCGCCCAACAGGCCAATACCGATCTCCGCGCTGAAACTACCGGTCGCACTATCAATGACCGCAAAAACAATGCTGATAATGATGTTGAACAAGACAAAGTACCAATATTCTTTCCGCCTGGCTCTCCCGTTAAACACTGCGTACTTCTTTAGAACTTCGAAATACCAGTTCATGTTTTTCCCCTTTTGCGGGCCATGGCGAAGAACGGCTGATACTTGTCAGCCAAATCTTACTTATTCATTTCCTGCATGCTTGGTTAATAATTTGTCGAGGTGATCGGCAAAAGATTTCCGATCGCTTTGGCTGAGCACCGGTGGACCACCCGTATTTATTCCGCTTGCCCGCAGTGTATCCATAAAATCTCTTATATTCAGGCGAGCTTTAATATTGTCTGCAGAATACAGCTCGCCGCGAGGATTGAGCGCGTGACCGCCCTTCTCAATCACTTCCGCGGCCAGGGGAATATCGCCGGTGATGACAAGATCATCAACCTCAACCCTTTTAACTATCTCCTTGTCAGCGACATCAAAACCGGAGGTTACTTGAATCAACTTAATGTTTGGCGATGACGGTATGCGCACAGGCTGATTAGCAACCAGCGTCAGCTGCACCCCGGTGCGCTCTGCCGCTTTAAACAAAATATCC
>JAZFYH010000010.1:0-10295 GCA_036443475.1 Gammaproteobacteria bacterium
AGATCTTGAACACGCGGAAAAGGTTTTATTAAACGGTTGAAACCTCGGGCGCCGTATAGTTTTACTTAACGGTTGACGCTTGGAAACACCCAAGTTTTTACTTAACGGTTGAGTCGGGAAATTGCCGGAACAGGTGACGGATCAGCTTGTTGATCCTTCTAATGGTCTGTTTCGGCCCGGTACCCACGTCGAGAGTGCCGGTTACGGTCCAAACTTTATTACTTTTGCCCGGCAAGCTGGCCAGGATGCGTAGCAGTCCCTGGGTCCCGTCGACGTTAGTGTTTACCGACACAGTTCCCGGTATCGGCATTCCGCGGTAATTTTCTACATTCGACCTGCCTAACCTTGGAACTAGGATTCCCATTCCTGTAAATTCGAGCAGGAACTCTGCCTCGCTCTTCTCCACCAGTTCGTAGCCTTTCTTTTCCATTTCTTCGACGATGGTGGCTCGCGCAGCGCGAAAATATTCACGCCGTCGGGGTGCGCTCGGCACGTTTTCAGGGTCCTTGTCGTTGATGAACCCGTAGCGAGTCATGCCTGTAAGTTGGCCAGTCTCATTAATCTCCACGCGGATATTTCCCTTGGCAGCACTAGCTGAAAAAACGATGCCAAGCGAAATCAGGAAGAAAAGAATTTGCGACAGTCGCATGGGTCACTCGTAGAATTACTGGATATTGTTCAAGTAATAGTACTCCGAAACAGTTTCCTTCGCCGTAACCATCATTGATAATCGCGAACAGTCGATGAATGTTGTGAGGCCTCGGTGACTGAAATCGGTACACCCCTTTCTGTAACGGCAAAGCGATTGCTGCTGTTGGGTTCTGGTGAGCTGGGTAAAGAGGTCGTGATCGAAGTGCAACGCCTGGGCGTGGAAGTTATTGCAATCGATCGTTACGCGAACGCACCGGCCATGCAGGTTGCACACCGCAGCCATGTAATAAACATGCTTGATGGGAACAAGCTCCGCCAAATTATTGAGCAGGAAAAACCGGACCTGGTTGTTCCAGAAATTGAAGCCATCGCCACACCAACCCTGGTTGAGCTTGAACAAGAGGGTTGGCACATCATTCCTACAGCAAGGGCTGTTCGTTTGACCATGAATCGTGAGGGTATACGACGACTCGCCGCAGAAGAACTTGGCTTGCCAACGTCGCCGTTCCGCTTTGCCGATGACGAAGCCGAATTCGATACAGCGATCCGGGAAATCGGTATGCCCTGCGTGGTCAAACCGGTCATGAGTTCATCGGGTAAGGGACAAAGTGTGATTCGTCAGGAATCGGACATTGCCAAATCCTGGGCTTACGCGCAGCAAGGTGGCAGGGCCGGGAAGGGGCGTGTCATTGTGGAAGGGTTTATCGATTTTGATTACGAGATAACATTACTGACCGTGCGGCATATTGGTGGGACAAGTTTTTGCGCACCGGTTGGCCACCTGCAGGTGGATGGCGACTATCACGAATCCTGGCAACCACACCCCATGACGGAGGCAGCGTTAACCAAAGCCAAGCAAATTGCCGCCGCGATTACTACCAACCTCGGCGGCCATGGCATATTCGGTGTTGAGCTGTTTATTAAAGGTGACAACATTTGGTTCAGCGAAGTCTCTCCACGGCCACATGACACCGGTATGGTGACCATGATTTCCCAGGACCTTTCGGAATTCGCGCTACACGCGCGCGCCATTCTTGATTTACCCATACCAACCATTCGCCAATTTGGCGAAAGCGCATCGGCGGTAATCTTGCCTTCGGGCGACAGTAATAAACTTATATTTACCGGCATCGACGCTGCCCTGGAACAGCCGGACACTCAGTTGCGTTTATTCGGAAAACCGGAGGTGCGTGGCAAGCGTCGCATGGGGGTTGCTCTGGCCCGTGGCGATTCCATCGATGAGGCCCGCGAAAAAGCCCGCCGTGTGGCAGCGGCCGTTTCGTTCCGATTTGAATGAACTGTCTAAATTACCCAGGCGGAATAGCCGACTATTGCCCAACCCACCAGCCCGATAGAGAGCAGCGTTCCCGCCAATCCACTGGTGAACATATATATCTTTCCAGCCAAGGGAACGGGTTTCTTGAGGTTACGAAGCATAAACATAAAAAGCGCAATACTCAGAAAAATAAACGTCAAACCTGCTCCCAAGAAACTGAGTGTGCGCCAGTTCCAGCCAGCCAGGTGAATTACGTCCGCACTTGCCAGCAATACCGGCATAGAGAAAAACGCAAGGGCGCCCAGGAACAACAACAGCCTGGCAGCGGCCAAGGGATGTCGGCCGCGTCGTCGGGCTAGCCTGAAAATCAGTGACAGTGGCAATGTGACGACAGCACTGGCCAGTATCGCAATAGACAACAGCACAGCGATTGCGGGTCCAGTCGCTGACAACGACGAAACGCGGATGAATTCCTGCCAACTTGTCACCATGCGAACCGTTTCTCCCGTATGCAAAAAAGCCAACGAGGCAATCGGCTCCGACTCCCGGCGAAACGTGGTGTCACTTACCGGCAAATAATTATCCGACCCGGCGAACAACGGTGAGACCAGTACGCCAAACTTACTCGGTTCAACGTGCACAATCCCGAATAATATGTCCCACGGCCGCAACAAAGTCCGTCTTGAATTGGCTTGCCTGTACCAGCCTGAAACAACCGCGATGTTCTCCTGGGTAACAAACCGCGATTCCGGGAACGACGTAAAGATGTTACGAGACAGGTAATTACGTAACTGGGTTTCGATTTCCGTGACAGCTGTTGTTGCGTTTGAGCGATTTATCAGAATTGAATACCCCACTCCATGATCTGGTGAGTATGCGTAGATACTGGAAAATCCGTTAAGCCCGCCGCCGTGACCGTACCAGGCGAGCTTGCGTGTAACACGCGAGTAGTTTCCCAGACCGTAACCGTGCAACAAACCGGATTCCGCCACTGAACCGGTTTTTACTTCACGCATGCGATTCACCGAAGTTCTGCGCAGCAGCCGTTTACCATCCACAACTCCGCCAGACAACAGCGCCCGCACCAGGATTCCCATATCGGCAGCACTGGTAACAAGACCGCTTGCCGGCGCAAAAATTACCGGATACGCCGTGACGGGCGTAATACCGTCTTTTTTGTATCCTTGAACAAGCCGGCTACGTACGTTGTTGTTGAATACCACGGCTGAGTGCTTCATTCCAAGTGGACCGAAAATACGTTTTTGTGAGTATTCCGCAAAAGACACACCGGAAATCTTCTCTACCAGGTAGCCAGCGATTGCGTAACCCGGGTTCGAATAAGCGAATCGTGTTCCAGGACGCCAACGAACTTTCAATGAATGCGCATCCCTATTTATCGCGGCGAGCAATGGAATCGCACCATCACCAGCGACATTGAATGCGTTCCCATAATGCATGTCGTCGAGACCGGCTGTGTGTTCCAGCAAGTGCACAACGCGAACAGGATCAGATTCCTGCCAAGGGTTGCGAATATCGATTTCGGGTGCCAATTGCTGGACGGGATCGGACAGTTTCAACCCGCCGCTTTCAACCAGCTGCATGACGGCGATTGCCGTTACGGTCTTGGAAATCGATGCGGCTCTGAAGGATGACGTTGCGGAAATCGTGTCAACGCCTAATCGGTTGGCAAGTCCGAAGCCGCCGGACCAGGTAATGGAGTTATCTTCGATGATAGACACCGCCACACCCGGTACGTCATGCACGTCGATGATTTCGACGATGCGGGGTTTCAATTCGTCCAGAGACTGTGCAGCGCGTACGTCAGTTTGGTGGGGGAAACCCCGTCCACTGACGATGCTCATCAAAATGACACCTGAAAGTAGACTGATGACTTTGCTTAAATTCATGCACCCGAGGATAGCGTGTCACACTCGTCCTCGGATAGTCTTGCAGCCGGTTCTAGCTTGGTACCTGCAGCCGGGCAAGCGGTGTTGAGGCCCGTATCTTCAGCACCACCAGGCGGAACGACAAAGCCGGCGCTATAGGTTATCAACAACACCAGTCCTGCCAACAGTCCTTCAATTATCAGGCTTTTAAGCTCCCTGCCGAACATGACCCTGTTCGTGTTACGACTCGTCGCGATAACGACGCAACAGGATCGCTATCAAGATGAAGCCGGCGCCAATGGCGAAGCCGCCCCACAACCCAGGCTCCTTGATGACCTCGGCAGGGTGAATCAAATCGGAAATCTTGCCCACGACTTCCCAGTCGTCGCCACGCATTGATCGAATTCCGAAATCGCGGTCACGGATTGCCGTCGGAAATACGCTTTGTATGCGCTCACCAATCATGATGAAGAATCTTTCCGTGCCGAGGAACATTTCCTCCGCGATACCGATGAACACGATTGGCAACACACCCCACAGGAACGGCGTGCGGCGTGCCAGTGCCGAGGCAAACAGCAACCAACCGATGAACGGGAAATACCACAGCGTTTCGACAACCAGCGCGTAAAGCAGGAAGCTCCAGGTGCCGAGCATGGGAGCTGGGCCCCACAAAAGCTGCCACGCGCTGCCGCCACCGGTCCAGATGAACACAGTAGTAATCAGCATCATGGCGATATGCGTCACTGCAATGACGGCCAAGGTAAGGATTGGCATGACAAACACCGCTGTTGCCACTTTTGCCAGAACGGCCTCGGTGTCGGTTATCGGCAGTGACTTCCAGAACAGAATGCTGCGTTCCTTACGCTCTGCATACAGCGCATCCAACAAGTAAAAGAAGAAAATAAACATAAAGACAACGTTGAATATGATCGCCACGGAGCCCATTAGCCAGCCGAGCGCGAGGGAAATCTTTCCACTCGGTTCATCGCCCCATTCCTCGACCATCAGATCGTAACCGACGTGGTCGCCAACGCCCTGGATGAAACCAGTAAGGCACAGTGCAAGAACGATCAGGCCCACCACACTGGGTGCAACGTAAAACGCCGGATGCTCCCAGACCTCACGTTTCAGCAAGTAAAAGAAGGCCTTCATGCCGTTACTCCTTTCATTTTCGCCACGAAAAGATCCGCAATGCTTGGCGTGTGCAGTTCACCGATTGCCGACAATTGATCGCGCTTGGCACCATCAAACAGGAAGAGTCTCTTCCCAAATATTTCGGATTCGTGGATCGGATTCAAACCTCTCGCCGCATCAACCTGTTCTGGCTGCACAAGCACTTCGGTATACCTTTCCGAGACTGCTTCCATAGTATCGTTCAGAATAAATTTTCCATTCTTGATGAAAATAAGATGAGTGAGAATTTTTTCGATTTCCTCAACCTGGTGAGTCGTTACCAGAATGGTACGTTTTTCGACAAAATAATCGTTCAGCAGATTCGAATAAAACTCTTTGCGGAACAGAATATCCAGACCAAGTGTTGGTTCGTCGAGTACCAGTAATTTGGCATCGATCGACATGACCAGCGCAAGATGCAGCTGGGTAATCATGCCCTTCGACAGTTGCCCTACTTTCTTACGCAATTTGATTTCTGTGTGACTTAGAAACTCAAGCGCAGCGGCCCGGTTGAACTTGGGATGCACGGCCTCAACAAAATCGATGACCTGGTGTACCCGGATCCAGCGCGGTAAAACCGCAACATCAGCAATAAAACAGACATCGTGCATGACCTGCTTGCGTTCACGCCTCGGGTCACGACCCAAGACTTCGAGTTCACCATGGAAACTGGTCAGCCCAAGAATTGCCTTCAGCGCGGTAGTTTTGCCAGCACCGTTAGGCCCTATCAGACCGACGATGCATCCTTCCTCGATATCAAAATCCACACCCGCCAGTGCATCAACATCACCGTAAGACTTGCGCAATCCACGCGCCTTGATGAGTGTGCTCATTTTCCGTCTCCTCCCTGCTCGTCCATTTCAGCAAGGAGCATTCCTGTATCCAGACCGAGGCGCTGTATTGTTTGCGCTATTTGCGGCCATTCCTCACGAATGAATTTTTCCCGCTCGTTGGTCAGCAATTTTCCTGTTGCACCTTCACGCACAAACATGCCCAACCCCCTGCGCTTTTCAACCAGATCTTCATCGACCAGTTCTTGGTAACCTTTCAGCACCGTCAGCGGATTCAATTGATAATCCGCTGCAACACTGCGAACCGATGGCAGTGAATCACCGTCCTTGAGCACTCCCTCAAGAATCATGGCGACCACCCGGTTACGCAGTTGGCGATAAATCGGTTGATTGTCGTTCCAGTTCGGATCCATAAATTTGCCTCACTCCAACCGTGCGCCTGGCACGGTCCTCCATTTCCTTGTCAGCCGGATGCGCCTTCGCGCCTTTCGCACTTCTGTGCCGACTTGATCAGCAGACGGTATGTGCCACGACCTTGCGTGGCACGAAGCACCTTGCTGTACAAATCAAGTTCGGCGTCCCTGCCGAGGTTATCCGCGCGCTCCGCGGCGGTAAGTAAATTGTCACTGCTTCTTTCCTCGCCAGTACCTGCATAACTGAGTTCGGGGCACAGCATTACGGCCAGGAATACGCCCACTGCCAAGATCGCTTCCAGTCCCAGACCGGTTGTGCCATAGAAATAAATTGACTTGGCCATAGCTTTAACCTCGTTTGCTAACGGGCTGTGCCCGAGCAGTAGTGGTGTTATAGTTAACTATAACACTATAAATTAGAATTGCAACAGTCCCTCCAATATTTTTGGCAGGACTTACTATTTCAATATAAATCAATGAGTTAAATTGATCGTATTTGCCGTGTTGGTGGCCGTAGTCCGTATCGCCTCTTGATTTAGACTCACCACCCGCCCCAAATCACCCACTCGACCCGTGCTGTCCAGGCGTAGCCCCGTTTGGCGATGCCGAGCAGTCAGTCCCCTGCGGGTGCTAAAATTCGCGCCCTGTCTTGCTCGGATTCCAGCGGGAGCATTCAATGAAAAACCCCCTTCGTATCACTATTACTGGTGCCGCCGGACATATTGGTTACGCATTGGCGTTCCGCATCGCCTCGGGCGACATGCTCGGTAAGGATCAGCCGGTAATCCTCCAGCTGCTGGAAATAGCCCCGGCCCTGGATGCCCTGCAGGGTGTGGTCATGGAGCTCAGGGATTGTGCGTTCCCGCTGTTGCATGACGTGATTGCGACGGACAAAGCCGAAGCAGGATTTAAAGATGCGGATATCGGCATGCTGGTGGGTGCCCGCCCACGTGGTCCAGGCATGGAACGCAAAGACTTGCTGCTTGCCAATGCCGAGATCTTTTCCGCCCAGGGCAAGGCGATCAACGGCCACGCCAGCCGTGATGTACGAATACTGGTTGTGGGCAACCCGGCGAACACGAACGCGCGGATTGCCAGCGCCAACGCGCCGAACCTGGATCCAAAACAGTTCACCGCGATGACACGGCTGGACCACAACCGAGCCTTGTCGCAACTTTCCGAGAAAACCGGTACCCACGTGGGTGAAATACGGAAAATGATTATCTGGGGCAATCACTCATCGACTCAGTATCCTGACATTACCCACTGCACTGTGGCTGGCAAACCGGCAAAGGAACTGGTTGATGACGCGTGGTACAAGGAGAGCTTCATACCAACGGTGCAGCAACGTGGTGCCGCAATTATCAAGGCACGCGGGGCCTCCAGTGCGGCGTCTGCGGCCAGCGCCGCTATTGACCATGTGCGCGACTGGGTCCTGGGCTCGGCGGATAACGATTGGGTCAGCATGGGAATACCGGCGGAGGGATCCTACGGTATCGCAGAAGGCGTGATGTATTCCTATCCCGTCATTTGTCGGAACGGCACGTATGAAATCGTGCAGGACCTGGCCATCAATGAGTTCAGCCGCGATCGCATGGACGCCACCGACAAGGAGCTTCGCGAGGAAGCAGAAGGAGTCAAAGACCTGCTGTGACGGGTCGATAATGGCACAATCCGCGAAAAGCCACGCATCGCGTGGCTTTTCTTTATATAGTTTGTGCGTTAATGATTTGAATGAAAGATCAGTGATCCCGGCATGAGAGAAGGGTTATTCGCAGCACAAGTACCGTCCGCGGTCAGCAAACCGCAGCAACGTGCTGCGTTGGCACGCGAAGCGGATCGATTTGTTGCACGGCGGGTGTTGCCGGGAACCGTCATTTACCCAGCTATCGGCCTGTTGCTGGCTGTGGCAACACCATTATTTAAAGAGCACCCGACCTGGATCTGGCTGTACCTTGGTGTGAGTTTGCTGGCCAATTCGGTACGTGCCCTCTTGTCGATTTACTTTGACCGTGTTTACTCTCCTAATACCGATCGCTGGCAACTGGTGTTTTTCCTGGCCACGGTTGTCACTACGCTGGCTTGGGGAACACTCGCTGGTGCTACCGCAGCAAACTACGGTCAAACCTGGACAACATTCCTGGCCTTGCTGTTCACAGCAGGATTTGCAGGTAGTGTCGCAGTGGTTTACCTGCCGTTGCGGCTACACGCGTTTAGTGTATATGGCACGTTAGTAGTCCCAATCATTATCGGTATTTTCCTCGGCGCTGGTGAAGGCGCTACTTTGTTGGCTGCTGCCATCCTGATTTACACCGCCTTTGTGGTCGCGCAGTCCACGAACCTGTATCGCACCTACTGGGAAAGCAACCTGAACACCGTTTTACTTGAATACCGCGCAGCAAAACTTGAGCAGTCTTCGAGCGCGTTGAAACAATCAAAGGAAACCGCTGAAACGGCAAGTCGGGTGAAGAGTGATTTCCTGGCCAATACTAGTCACGAAATACGCACACCGATGAATGGCATTATTGGTATGACCGAACTGCTATTGACCGGAGAACTTTCACCCAAACAGGCGGAATACGCACGCCAGATATACCAGTCCGCCGAAGCTTTACTGACACTGATTGACGACCTGCTGGATTTTTCAAAAATTGAGTCTGGCAAACTTTCCATAGAAGTACTGGATTTCAATCTGCCTGACTGCGTGGAAGCCGCTTTCGAACTGTTCAAGGAACCTGCCAAAACAAAAGAACTAGCCCTGACCGCTGATCTCGATGAAAACCTGCCGGCATTCGTGTCAGGCGATCCGACACGATTAAGACAGATTTTGATCAACCTGCTCGGTAATGCAATGAAATTCACAACATCCGGCAGTATCGCGCTGGAAGTTCGTTGCGATGACAACGACGTCATAAATTTTACTGTGCGTGATACGGGAATCGGTATTCCACCGGAAGCAAAAAGCTCCCTGTTTGAGGCGTTCATGCAGGCCGAGTCGCAAACAACGCGGCGCTATGGTGGCTCCGGTTTAGGTTTGGCCATTAGCAAGCGCCTGGCTGAACTTATGGGAGGTGAAATTGATTTTGAAAGTGAGCCTGGACAAGGCTCCGCATTCTGGGTTCGCCTGCCTCTGCCGGCCACAACCGCACCGGAGGCGGTTGTGGCGCCCGCTGAACTTGCTGCAAGTTTCCAGGTAGAAGGTTCGCCCAAAATACTTATTGTCGATGACAACCCAGTTAACCGTGAGTTGCTGCAAAGTCAGATCGAACAGTTGGGGTTCGAAGCTTCCGTTGCCAGCGGTGGCGAAGACGCACTGCACCAGCTGGATCATGGCCAATACGCGCTGGTTTTGCTCGATTGCCAGATGCCAGGCATGGATGGCTATGCAACCACTCGGCACATCCGCGCCAAACTGGGTGGCCAGCGGCATATCCCGATCGTGGCAGTCACAGCGCATGCCATGCCGGGTGAACGTGAAAAATGCATTTCTGCCGGCATGAATGATTATCTTGCCAAGCCGATTCGCCTTGCCGATCTGCGTCGGACTCTGGCCCGTTGGCTGAAACTGGCCAGTCTTGAAACAGATACCGAAGAAAAAACCGATACGGTAGAAGCCGAACCCATCACCGAGCTCGCACCCGACTTGCCCGTTCTCGACACTTCACGGCTGGCTGAACTGCAGGAACTATCGCGCATCAGCGGCCGTGACGTGATTGGACAAATTACCAGCCTTTACCTGCAAAGCAGTAATGAACATGCCCAGGCACTGCGTCATGCAATTTTGCGTCGGGATGATGACGCGATGTTGCGGCTGGCGCATTCACTCAAGGGCAGTGCCAGTAATCTTGGCCTCGTCAGGCTTACCGTCATATGCGCAAAAATCGAGCAACTCGCCCGCAAGGGCGATCATGCTGCTTGTCAGGAACACCTGGATGATTTGAATGCCGAACACTCCAAAGCCCAGTCAGCATTGGCCATAAGTATTGAAGACAACCCCACCGATTAAGTGTCCACCGGACACCGCCGGACATATTAGCTCGGCACAGCGGACAATCTCCTAAACCCACAGCCCCCCTCGCACGCTTTGTGAAACTCTCGAATCCAC
>JAZFYH010000011.1:0-8788 GCA_036443475.1 Gammaproteobacteria bacterium
ATGGCTTTGTTGTGGCAGAAAACTGCTGGTGGAACTCATTACGAAGTGCGCTCCGCAGGTGCGACCCGGCGTTTGTATACCAATGGTGTATTTCACAGTCAGTTCAATCCGAACCATTTGTTGACTCGGGGCGTGTGGGATCTTCTATTGTTAGCAGCTTTTTTCAGACCGCCACAGAATATTCGGCGAATACTGGTGCTGGGCGTGGGTGGGGGTGCCGTTATTCGGCAGTTGCAACATTTTGTGGGGCCAGACGAATTGGTTGGTGTAGATATCAACCCAGTCCATCTTTCCATCGCGCGACGTTTTTTTGGGCTTCGAAAAAGCGTGCGCTTGGTTGCCGCAGACGCGGTTGACTGGGTTACTGCTTACCACGGAGAGCCGTTTGACCTTGTTATCGATGACCTGTTCGGACATGAAAACGGTGAGGCGGAACGCACAGTTCGTGCAGACCGCAGTTGGTGTCAAATGCTGCTGCGAAATGTCAGTCGCAATGGTGTGCTGGCCATAAATTTCCCGTCCCCGCTAGCTCTGCGTCAATCCGCTCTGGTCAGTGACCGTCGTACCCGACGTATTTGTCGGTCGTTGTTCAGCCTGACAACACCTTTGGACGAAAACGCGGTTGGTGTCTTCGTACGAGGCGACTGTGATGCCACGGAGGTCAGGCAACGAATCCGGCAATTCCCGCAATTGGACACCCGCCGCAAGACGACACGCCTGAAATATTCGCTACGAACATTATGAGAAACAAGTGGAATTCGAAAGTGAGGAAAGCCCCAAGTGTGCCCGAGTGTGAAACATCAGCTCCGCTGAAAGCATTTTTTGATTGACAATCGCTTGCTGCCAGAAAAAAGCCCCCTCATCAGCGGGGCTTTTTTTGCTCTAAACAGGTAAGGTCTCTCGGCAGCCTGTGCTGTGCCGGTAACCGTGAACCGGTTCCTTGAGGCTGGCCGAATGCCGGCTAAGGTTAGTTGAGTACGTAACGGGGGGTGCCAGAATGAATATGGAACAATGGACGCTACTCACCATCGTTCTTGGGTCGAGTCTAGGGGCCGCAGCCATCTTCTGGCTGATCACACAGGGCTGGTTTACAGCCGCCCGGCTGGTGCGGCGCAAACCGCCTTTTGCGGATGACATTATGTGCCTCCCAGGCAAGCATGCCGCCGAGGGTCTGCGGGATACTCGTGGCGCGCTGGCAATCTGGCTGGCGATGTTGCCGGTCAGTATTCTAGTTGCAATAACTTTGCTACTTGCCCTCGGGGATCGTGCCATCGGGGTGGGTAGAACATGGTTGCTGATCATCGCATCAATATTACTGGCTGGTGCGCTGGGGTTCTGGTTGTATCGACTAGTCATACTGGTATTGCGTCGCAACCGCCTGGTTCACAAATACTGCGCGCAACTGGCCATCGGCACTTCGCTGAGGCGCGGGGCTCTTGGTGGGAACCGCCTATTTCACAATATTCCCATAGGCGAAGATGTGCTCGATCACGTTTTACTCGGTGAGGACGGCCTGTTTGCGATTCATGTGATAGCCGTGAAGCGGCCGCGCAAGTTGAAAGAAGGCGTCAGTGAAAATGTGGAAATGAATGATAACCGGCTAACCTTCGGTGAACTTGTTATCGACGAATTTTTACCGCGCGTTGAGGCCAACATTATGCATTTTGAACAAAACTTGTCCGGTGTGGTTGGTCATGCAATCAATATACGATCCGTAGTCGTAACGCCTGGCTGGGGCACGACACCTGACGCCGAAGCCAAGCACTTATTGTTGACGGAAAAAAGCGTCGTCATGCTGACGCAGTGGAAGCGTAACGAAGATGTACTCGCAAAAGACGAAATCAAACGAACAGTCGCCTATCTGCGAAAAGCCTGCAGCGATCCGGAGCCTGTCTGATACATTCTCCGTATCCAGCCGCGGACTATCAGGATCCTGATTTGTGAATCAGGAAGTTTCGCTTAAGCGCAGCGTTTCGCTGCCAATGCTCACGCTTTATGGACTGGGCACCATTATCGGTGCCGGGATCTATGTGCTGATCGGGGAAATTGCCGGTCAGGCCGGTATGTATGCGCCGCTGGCGTTTCTGGTGGCGGCAATTGTCGCCGTATTTACCGGCTTCACTTATGGTGAACTTGCCGCGCGCCTGCCATACAGTGCCGGCGAAGCAGTTTATGTCAGCACCGCGTTCAACAGACATTGGCTGTCGACCATGATCGGTTGGGCAGTTGTACTGACCGGTGTGGTGTCCGCGGCAGCGCTGGTGAACGGTTTTAGCGGGTATTTTCTGGTTCTCATCGACTTACCAGAATGGTTTGTCGTCATTGCATTGATCGCAATTCTCGGCGGAGTCGCAGCCTGGGGTATTGAGCAGTCTGTCTGGGTTGCAGCAATAATCACCGTCTTGAGCCTGCTTGGTCTGTTGTGGGTGTTGGTTATTGCAGGCCCGGTCCTGGAGAACCTGCCGGATCGTTTGCCGGAAATGTTGCCCTCCGCGAGCCTGACCGCCTGGTTGAGCATCATGGGTGGTGGATTCGTCGCCTTTTACGCCTATGTCGGTTTTGAAGACATGGTGAATATCGCCGAAGAGGTCAAGCACCCGGAACAAGCTCTGCCACGCGCCATCCTTATTGCGTTGGTTGTTAGTTCCATCTTGTATGTACTCGTTGCCGTGGTAGCCGTGCTGGCGTTGCCACTGGAAGAACTGCGCAACAGCCGCGCACCGCTGGCACAGGTCATGGCGCAACATAGCGTTTTCGCCGAACGCGGTATTGCCGTGCTCAGCCTGTTATCTGTCGTGAACGGCGCGCTGGTACAATTCATCATGGCTTCGCGTGTTATTTACGGCATGGCAACGCGCGGCATGGCGCCTGGGCGGTTTGCCAGGATCAATGTCACAACAAGAACTCCTTTGGATGCAACCGTAGCGGTTACTGTGGTAATTCTCGGCCTGGCATTGTGGTTACCCATTGGTACACTTGCCCAGGTCACCAGCCTGATCATTTTGCTGGTGTTTGCGACCATGCATCTTGCATTATTGCGGCTCAAGAGACGTGATCCGCACCCCGAGGGCATTCAGATCATCAACCCGGCAGTACCCTGGGCCGGGTTCCTGATTACACTCGGGCTGATCGTTGCGCGTGGCCTGCTGTTCCTGTAACAAAGGTTGTCTGGAAAACGAAAACATTGTTTATGAACCAGTTAAAAACACAAATTCCGCCGGCTGACAGAGCGCTACCGGGACGGGATGAACCGATTTTTCAGCCCGGCGCACATTTCGTGAACGGGCGTTCGATGGTGCTGCCGTACCCCGACGGAACGCAGGAGATCCTGTTCGGTCTTGGCTGTTTCTGGGGTGCGGAGCGCATATTCTGGCAGGTGCAGGGAGTCTGGGTAACGGCTGTCGGCTATGCAGGGGGTTACACGCCGAATCCGACTTACCAGGAAATCTGTTCCGGACAAACCGGGCATACCGAGGCAGTCAAAGTGGTTTTTGATCCGCAAGCGGTTTCGCTTGAACAGCTGTTAAAACTATTCTGGGAAAGTCACGATCCCACGCAGGGAATGCGCCAGGGTAATGACCGTGGCACACAGTATCGTTCCGCTATTTATTTCATGGATGACGCACAGCGCACCGCGGCAGAACAAAGCCGTGATCAGTATCAGGTGGCATTGAAGGATAATGACCGCGAATCAATCACCACGGAAATCACGGCTGCTGGCGAGTTCTACTTCGCCGAGGAGTATCACCAGCAATACCTGGCCAAGAATCCCGGCGGCTATTGCGGGCTGGGTGGAACCGGCGTTACCTGTCCGGGTGGTTGAATAAAAACAACAAAAACATGGAAAAATTCGACGGCTTTTCAGCGGCGACGTTCAAGTTCCTGCGTGAACTGAAGGTCAATAATAATCGCGACTGGTTTTTGGAAAACAAGCCACGTTATCGCCAAGACGTAGTTGAACCGGCGCTGGTATTTGTAACGGATTTCGGGCGCAGGCTGAATGGCGTGCACTCAGACATCATTTACGATACGCGCACCAACGGCGCCGGTTCCCTGTTCCGGATTTACCGTGATACACGGTTCAGCAAGGACAAGACTCCGTACAAAACGCATCTGGGTGTTTTTTTCTGGCTGGGTATCGTTCCCGTCAAGATGGCGAATCCAGGCATCTACGTTCATCTTGATTCCGAAGGCGCACAACTGCACTCTGGCCTGTACCGTTTTGAGCCGGAGCGCATGAAGATTTACCGTGATGTCCTGTCAGGCGAGAAAACTGCAGCGGACCTGCACAAGATTCTTGCGGGTTTGAAAAAAAAGGGATTCGTAGTGCAAGGGGAACAATACAAACGCGTGCCGCCAGGTTTCGATAAAACCAGCGACTATGCAGACCTGGCGCGCTACAAAGGCTTATATGTGTCCGCGCCTAGTTTCAAAAAAAACCTTGTTACCACTCCCAAGCTATTAAACGAGTGCATGAAATATGCCCGTCAAGTGGCAAAATTCAACAATTGGTTTGCTAATAACCTCTTCTAGGAACTCTCTTCCACTGGCAGTATCCGCGCGATGAACCCGGCATCTGTAGCAAAATAGATATAACCGTCCGGACCCTGGCGCACCACACGGATGCGCCAGCCGCGGTTTTCAAACAGGCGGTGTTCGCGCACCACCTTTTCACCCTCCAGTTCCAAGCGGTTGAGATGTGCCAGTACCAGTGACCCAATGAACAAATTACCGCGCCAGGCCGGGAATTTGTCGCCGCTGTAGAACATCATGCCCGACGGTGCAATAGACGGCTTGTAGTAATACAAGGGCTGTTCCATACCTTCTTCATGAGACAGACCCCGGCCAACCGGCCCGCCGGAATACTCATCACCGTAAGTGATCACCGGCCAACCATAATTACGACCACGCCGGACAATATTGATTTCGTCACCACCTTTTGGTCCGTGTTCGTGGATCCAGATCTCACCGCTAACAGGATGGGTTGCCATACCTTGTGGGTTGCGGTGGCCGTAACTGAAGATTTCGCCGCGCAATCCTTTGTTTTGCATTGCGACGTAGGGATTGTCGTCCGGAACGCTGCCGTCTTCGTTGATGCGCAGAATTTTGCCAATGTGTGTTTCCAGACTTTGCACCGCTGGGCGCTGATGGCGATCACCTACGCTTATGTAAAGGTGGTCATTATTAAATTCGAGTCGCGATCCAAAATGCTTCGATGTCGAAAAAAAGGGTTGAGCAACAAAAATTTCTTCCAGGTTCACCAGCGCCCGATCGCGCAGCTGTGCACGAGCCACAATGGTGGTCTGACGATTGCCACGCCGTGCCGAATACGATAAAAACAAAATTTGGTTGCTGGCAAAATTCGGGTGCAGTTCGATGTCCAGCAATCCACCCTGGTCGCGGGTATACAGTTTGGGAATCCCACTAATCAGCGATTTTTCACCAGTGACCGGATCAAAAACGGTAAGGTGAGCGCGCGCCCGTTCCGTATAAAGCAGTTTGCCGTCCGGCAAAAACTCAAGCCCCCAGGGAACGGCAATATCGTCGACCACGATTTCCAGCCGTAGCCCTGGTTCACCGGATTCGATGAACGAGGGCGCGGAATGCACGGCCGAAACAGTGGCAAGCCAAGCAAATAAAACGAGGTTTTTCAGTGTAGTCATCCGGTGATCGATCTCGTGAATCTGCCGAGTGTAACTGTTCACGGCTCAGGGGTTAAACGCAAAAGATTCTTTTAACTCTGCTGCCGGGCTTTTCTTTAATCGTCCGAGCCGTGACCGGTAAAAGACTTAGTCAGGTCATGCTGGATACTTGGCGGTACCGGTTCGTAGTGGCTGAACTCCATGGTAAAGGTGCCTGCTCCAGCGGTATGCGATTTCACACGTGCCGAAAAATTTTGTAATTCTGCCAGTGGCGCCTGGCCTTCGATCATGACCTGTTCGGCGCGCAGCATGGTCTGGTTGCTTAATCTGCCGCGCAAACCGGATATTTCACCCGTGATGCCGCCAACAGCGTTCGACGGTGCCGCAACATGAAGGTTTACGAACGGTTCCATCACAATTGGATTGGCCTTTTCTACCGCTTCGATAAAAGCCTTCTTACCGGCGGCTACGAACGCCACTTCTTTAGAGTCCACGGAGTGATGTTTGCCGTCGTACACAGTGACCTTAATATCCTGTAAGGGGTAGCCGGCGATGGCGCCAGTTTCCAAAACCTGCCGTACGCCTTTTTCCACCGCCAGAATAAACTGTGATGGAATGGATCCGCCCACGACCTTGTTGTTGAATTCAAATCCGGCACCGCGTTCAAGCGGTTCGACGCGCAAGTAGACTTCACCGAATTGACCTGCACCACCAGTCTGTTTCTTGTGCCGATGATGACCTTCCGCTTTGCGCGTTATGGTTTCACGGTACGCAATGCTTGGCGGATGTGAATCGACCACAAGGCCGAACTGAGCCGACATTTTCTCCAGCAGCACGCGCAGGTGTAAATCACCTATGCCGTACAGAACAGTTTCGTTGGCAATTGCATTGTGTTCGATGCGAATAGATGGATCTTCGGCTTCAAGTTTGTGCAATGTCTCGGATAACTTTTGCTCGTCGCCGCGTTTTTTGGGTGTTATGGCCAGCCCCATCATGGGTGGTGTCTGGTGGCCTGCTTGCATGTGGTAGTGGTCTTCATCATGCGAGTCGTGCAGCACGGCATCGAAGTGAATGTCGTCAATTTTAGCAACCGCACAGATATCGCCCGGGATAGCTTGTGGTATCTCCGTGGTTTCCTTGCCTTGAATCTTAAGTAAATGTGCGACTTTGAACGGTTTGCGTGCGTCACCGATAAACAATTGTGAACCGGTGCGCACCGTGCCCTGGTGAATTCGGAACAAGCCCATGCGCCCGACGTAGGGGTCAATGGCAATTTTGAATACATGCGCCAACACATGTTTTTCAGGATCAGGGTCAATTTCGACCGGTTGCGCATCCTTGCCTTCACCTTTTATGTAGGGGGGTGGGTTAGCTTCCAGCGGATTTGGCGCCAATCGCGTGATGATCTCCAGCAGTTCTGGGATACCGGCACCCGTTTCCGCGGATACAAAACACACGGGAATCAAGTGACCTTCACGTAATGCCTTTTCAAACGGATCGTGCAGTTGTTCTGTTGTGGGTTCCTTGTCTTCCTCCAGGTAAAGCTCCATTAGCGCGTCGTCTTCTTCGACCACCTGTTCGATAATTTCTTTATGTGCGGCTTCTATTGAAGAAAAATCCGTTGCGTCACCTTTGCGAATGAAAAAGCAATCCAGCACTTTGCTACCGTTTTCGGCTGGCAGGTTAACTGGCAGACATTTACGACCAAAAATTTCCTGCACGTTTGCAAGCACGGCGGGTAAATTGGTATCCGGAACATCAATCTTGTTGATGATAA
Organism: Gammaproteobacteria bacterium; assembly: GCA_036443475.1. Lineage (GTDB taxonomy): Bacteria > Pseudomonadota > Gammaproteobacteria > Natronospirales > JAZFYH01 > JAZFYH01. The sequence goes on from JAZFYH010000011.1 coordinate 7,420, forward strand.
TCATGCGACACAGTTTTTGACCGATCGCAGCGTCCATCATGCGTTTCGTGCCAATTTCGATACCGGATTGGGCGTTGATCAACAAAGCGCTGGTTTCGACCGCGGCCAGCATCGCGATACTGCGACCCATGAGATCGGGATAGCCCGGTGTGTCGATCAAGTTAATGTGTTTTTCCTGGTAGTCGATGTAGCAGGTGGTGGCATTCACGGAGTGTCCGAGTTCCTTTTCCTGCGCATCGAAATCACACACGGTGGTACCGCGTGCCAGTTCGCCACGTGTGCGAATAGCGCCCGCATGGTGCAGCAGTGCTTCTGCGAGTAGCGTCTTGCCGGCACCGGCGTGACCGATCAGGGCAACGTTTCTAATGTCTTGGGTCGTGTAATTGGCCATGGTTCTGTCGTTTTTTGTTAGAAGTCTGATGAGGCCCGGTATCAAGGGCAGGCTGCCGCGTGACTAGCTTGACCTCCGTCACAACACCCTCTACAAGGGCCTGCTAGCGTGTCCCCAATCTCGGGTCGGGTCAAGATGGCGCAATGTTTGAACCGGTTGCAGTGCAGTCCATATTACTGGAAAAACAGGAAGGAGAGAAAACGTGAAAATGGTAAGCGTGTTGTTTCTCGCGGGCCTCATGTTGACAAGTGGTCCGGCAATGGCAGGTGACCCTGCGGCAGGCAAAGCCAAAGCGGCAACCTGTGCGGCTTGCCACGGGCCCAACGGGGTACCCGGCAATCCGCTTTGGCCCAACTTGGCAGGGCAAAAAGACCAGTACCTGATCAAGCAGATGAAGGCATTCCGCGACGGTCAGCGCCAGGATCCATTGATGGCCCGCATGTCGGCTAGTCTGAGCGACCAGGATATCGAGGACCTGGCGGCGTATTTCAGCAGCCTGAATGCTGGCGGTTAACCTTCCTCTTCGTTGCTAGAATGAAACCGGTCAATGACCGGTTTCTTTTTGCATGCAAACTTTGCCTGATTACCTCGTGGTTGGACTGGACACAGTTTCCATCGGCCTTAATCCGTCCTTGCCCTCGGTGGCAAAAGGTTTTTATTTCGCCAATCCACGTAACCGTTTCTGGCGCGCGTTGAATGCGTCCGACTTGCTTACGCAAAAAATCGAGCCTGGCAAGAAAGCCATGCGGCATTTGTTTCAGTACGAACGCATAGGCTATACCGATCTGGTCAAACGCCCGACGTCCAACGCGTCGCAATTACGCGCTGCCGATTACCGCAACGGAGCTGCGCGACTGGCGAGCAAGCTCAAGCGGTATCGACCCCGCATTGCCTGGTTTCATGGCAAGGTAGCTTGTGGACAATTTTTGCGTTACACAGATCGTGAACGTGTTGCCGATCTGCGCTGGGGCCGTCAAA
>JAZFYH010000012.1:0-2145 GCA_036443475.1 Gammaproteobacteria bacterium
ACCAACTGAGCTATTCCCGCATAAGGGGCGCTATTTTAGGGCGGCACGCCAGCCTGTCAAGCTGCGATCAGGAAGTTGCCTTGACCTGCTTCCAGGCCGCATAAAGGTAAAGACCCATGCTCCAAAGAGTTAGAAACGCCGCAGCGACAAGCAGGATCAAACCGGTGTCGTAAACGCCGATATCCCCTACCGGAAAGAACAGCGCGTCATTTCTGTACAAAAGAAAGCCGATGGCAGTCATTTGCAGAATGGTTTTGATCTTCGCCAGATCAGAAACCGCGACCGCCTGACCAGCACCCAAATCTGCCATCCATTCACGTAAGGCTGAAATGGTGATCTCCCGGCCAATAATGATGGCGGCTGCAATAGCCGTCAGTTCACGCGCATCGTGCTGCACGATCAACACCAGCGCCACCACGACGATGAGCTTGTCCGCAACGGGATCCAGGAAAGCTCCAAAGCGCGAAGTCTGGCCCAGGCGTCGCGCCAGGTAACCGTCCAGCCAGTCTGTAACCGCGGCCAAGACAAACACAAAACACGCCAGCGGCGGACCCCATAGCGTGGGCAGGTAAAACACCAGCACCAGCACCGGGATCATTGCGATCCTAAACCAGGTAAGCAGCATTGGAATGTTGATCATCAGATCAGTGCTTGTCACCATGGAAGTACGCGTACACGCGTTCTGCCAACTCTTGATTTATTCCCACAGTGGCCGCCAGGTCATCCACCCCGGCACGGCTCACCCCCTGTAATCCGCCAAATTGTTTTAACAATGCCTGTCGGCGTTTTGGACCCAGCCCGGCTATCTCCTGCAGTGTTGATTCGCGCCGCTTTTTATCGCGTTTTCGCGTGTGCCCGGTTATGGCAAACCGGTGCGCTTCGTCGCGAATCTGCTGCACTAGATGCAAAGCTGGTGAATCAGCCGCCAGTATAATCGGCTGCGCATGCCCCGACAAAAATAACGTTTCCATTCCGGATTTTCGTGTCGGGCCCTTTGCCACCGCTACCAGTGTAACGTCATCGACCTGTAATTCATCCAATGCCGCTTTGGCGGCACTTAATTGACCTTTGCCACCGTCCACAATCAGTACATCGGGAACGAGGCCTTCGCCTTTTTTCAGGCGTGTATAGCGTCGGGTTAGTGCCTGGCTCATTGCCGCGTAATCGTCACCGGGAGTGATGTCCTTGATATTAAAACGCCGGTAATCGGACTTGATGGCGCCTTGCCGGCCGAAAACCACGCAAGACGTTACGGTTGCCTCGCCACTGGTATGACTCACGTCAAAACATTCCAGCCGTTGCGGTGGCTGATCCAGATTCAACGCTTCCGCCAAAGCATCCAGGCGTTTTTGCATAGTTTCGTCACTAGCCAGCCGCGTGAGCAGCGCCTGTACCGCATTGGCCTCGGCTAGTTTCACCCAACGGCGCCGCTCGCCACGAAAGCGGTGACGGATTTCGACTTTGTGACCGGTCTTGTCCGAAAACGCTTGTTGCAGTATTTCCTGGTCGTCACAAGCTATGTTTAAAAAAATATGTGAGGGTATGGCACGGTCAAGATAATACTGTGGCAGAAAAGCCTGCATTACATCCTGATCTGTTATCGCCTTGCCGGGCCTGGGGAAAAATACCTTGGAACCCAGGCTGCGACCACCGCGCACAAAAAACACGCTAATTGCGTATAAACCGTTTTTCTCACGCACGGCGATAATATCCGCGTCTGCGGAACCTACCTCCACATATTGTTTTTCCTGCGCAAGCTTTAATCGATTCACCTGGTCGCGCAACGCAGCAGCACGTTCGTAGTCCAAAACTTCCGACGCGGCATCCATCTGTTTCACCACATCGTCAACCACTTCACGGTTCTTGCCCTCCAGGAATTTGACCGCGTGCTCGACGTCTTGGGCGTATTCAACAGGGTCAATTCGATCGACACAGGGTGCGGAGCAGCGCTTGATCTGATACTGCAAACAGGGGCGTGAACGGTTGGCAAAAAATGAGTCTTCACATTGCCGCAACTGAAACAGTTTCTGCAGGTGGTGCAAACTGTCACGCACTGCGCCAGCAGACGGATAAGGCCCGAAAAAACGGCCTTTCTCCTTGCGAGAACCGCGATAAAATGCCAGCCGTGGGAAACGATGTTCGGTG
>JAZFYH010000013.1:0-3395 GCA_036443475.1 Gammaproteobacteria bacterium
CGGATTTTACCTGCGCGGAGGGTACCGGCATTTTATAATCGATGGTTTGTAAACCCGGCATCCCGATAAATTCAATAGGCGCGGTGTTGTTGGACGACAACTGAATCTTTGCGCCCATTTTTCGTAAGGGTTCTGCAATGCGTAACATCGGTCGGCGCTGCAATGATACGTCTCCCGTAAGTCTGCTGTTAAATATCTGACCCGCTAAAATTCCCGCAAGCAACCGCATCGTTGTGCCTGAGTTACCGCAGTTAATATCCCGATCTGCTGCCCTAAGTCCCTTTAGGCCGCAGCCTTCAACAAAGTCGCAAGTATCGGAACTAACTGGCTGGTCACAATTAATAGATACACCTAAACTTTGTAATGCAGCCCGTGTTTTTTCCACGTCTTCACTACGTAACAGGCCATGGATACTTGTCGTACCCTCGGCGAGAGCAGAAATTATTAGTGCGCGATGCGATAAGGATTTGTCTCCCGGAACATTAAGGGTCACGTTTTCCAAATCGCTCGGGGTAACAATAAGTGCATCGGCAACCATTTTCAGATTCGCGGCTGATACTCCGCCGTAACGCGGACATCAGGCGCCGGTTTTGCTCAGGCAAACCGACGGTAATACGCAAATGATTAGGCAATCCGTAGTTGGCTATTGGCCGAACTATGATTCCCGCGTGTAACAACTTCTCATAGATCGGCGCGGCGTCCTGTTCCAGATCTATAGTTATGAAATTTCCTACTGACGGGATGTACTTAAGGCCCAAATCTTCAAACGCATCGCCAAGCTGCTTGAGACCTTCGCGGTTCATGCTGACGGTTCGCGCGAGATGGTCGGCATCGTTCAGCGCAGCAGCAGCGGCCGCTAAAGCAACGGCACTCGTGTTAAACGGTGACCGCACGCGATTCAAGAGATCTGTAACTTGAATGTTGGATATCGCGTAACCGATCCTCAATCCCGCCAATCCGAATGCCTTGGAAAATGTGCGCGAAACGAGGAGATTGTCGAACTGGCCCAGGAACCGCGACATGTCCGGGTAATCTTGCATGTCTGAAATGTATTCGAAATAGGCTTCATCAACCACAACAAGGGTTGTTTTTGATACCGCCCGCATGAATTCAAGCATGCTGGTTTCATCAAGCCAGGTTCCCGTAGGGTTATTAGGATTGGCAATAAAAACGACGCGAGTGGTCTTATCGATCAATCTCAGCATCGCATCCAGGTCATGGCCGTAAGGCATTATTGAGCCCGGTAGATTGGCATCGGCAATCCGTGCTTCGGCTCCAACGGCTTGTGTAACAATTGGGTAAACCGCAAACGCGTACCTGGAAAACACCGCAGACTTTCCGGCATCCAAGAACACCCGCGCAATGATCTCAAGAATATTTTCCGAGCCGTTGCCCAGTGTTATCTGGTCACGGCTTACGCCATGCCGCTCGGCGAGAATTCCCTTTAGTTCAAAACCATTGCTGTCCGGGTAAAGCGCCTGGTCTTTTAGAACACCTCGCATTGCCTCGATGGAACGCGGTGGTGGACCAAGCGGATTCTCGTTCGATGCCAGCTTGATGATATCCGATACACCGTACTCGCGTTCCAGCTCGCTGATAGGTTTACCAGGCAGGTAAGGTCGCAACGAGCGAACACCGTCAACACAAAGATCCAGGAATCGGTTGTCTTTGGTCATGCCGTTACCTAGCTTCAATCAGTCTTGCGCTGAGCACGCCTTCAATAGCCCGGATTTTTTCGAATGTTTCCGTTGCTATCGGCGCCTGAACATCAATCAAGGTATAGGCGAGATCGCCGCGTGACTTGTTAATAAGATCCACAATATTCAATTTTTCCTCGGCGAGAAACGTCGTAATCTGGCCAACCATGTTTGGTACGTTGGCGTTGGCAACAGCGAGTCGCACATTGCCGTTCCGTGGCATGGTGACATCCGGAAAATTGACCGTAGCCCGGATATTCCCCTGCTCCAAAAATTCCCGTAGGTTTTCCGCAACCATGATGGCGCAGTTTTCCTCCGCTTCTCGGGTTGAAGCCCCAAGATGTGGCAAAGCGATGACCCGCGGGTGATTTTTCAAATCCTTGCTGGGAAAGTCCGTTACGTAGGAATACAGTTGTCCCGAATCCAGCGCTGGTTTGACTGCTGATTCCTCCACAATGCCTTTGCGTGCAAAGTTTAGCAACACTGCGGCCTGCTTCATTTGCGCAACCCGCTCTGCACTGATCAGATTCCGAGTTTCATCCAATAGAGGCACGTGCACGGTGACAAAATCCGCTCGTGTCAACAGATCGGTAATATTCGCCGCTTGTGCAACTTGTGACGACAGTTGCCATGCGCGCTCAACAGTAATCTTCGGATCGAAACCAATGACGTTCATGCTCAAGGCTTCAGCTGAATTAGCAACTTGGACACCGATTGCACCCAAGCCGACAACACCCAAAGTTTTCCCAGGTAGCTCGAACCCTATGAACTGTTTCTTGCCTTTCTCCACTGCAGCGTGAATAGAGTCGTTGTCACCGTCGAGCTGCCGCCCGAATTCCCAAGCCTGAAGAATATTCCGACAGGCAAGTAACATGCCCGCAATCACCAGTTCCTTAACGGCATTGGCGTTAGCGCCGGGCGCGTTGAATACCGGTATACCGCGATTGCTGAGCGAATCGACCGGAATATTGTTGGTTCCAGCGCCGGCACGGGCAACTGCCAGCACGGAATCTGGAATCGTCATGGTGTGCATGTCAGCAGAGCGCAGAATATAGGCATCCGGCTGGTCAACGTCAGCAGCCACCTCATATTTGGTGGCCGAGAATCTGTCCAATCCTGCGGCAGCGATATTATTTAGCGTGCAAATTTTAAACGGCATGTGTCTAACTACCCGTGTGTTCGCTCGAATACCTGCATAAAGGATATAAGGGTGTCCACCCCTTCTTCCGGCATGGCGTTGTAAATGCTGGCCCGCATACCACCGACCGAACGGTGACCTTGCAGGTTGACCAACCCGGCTTCATGCGCCTCGCTGAGAAACTTATCGTTGAGCGCGTCGGAACCAAGCATAAAGGGCAGGTTCATGCGTGAACGACAATTTTTCGCGACCGGATTGCTATAAAAATCCGAATTATCAATAGCCGCGTAAAGTTTTTCCGACTTGCGGATATTGATCTGTTCCATCGCCTGCAGGCCTCCCTGTGTCTTGACCCAATCAAACACAAGACCTGATACATACCAGGGAAAGGTGGCCGGCGTGTTGTACATGGAATCGGCTTCAAAGTGCAATTTGTAGTCAAGCATGGACGGTGTTGCACCAGCAGCGTACCCCAACTGTTTTCGGTCGATAATAACGATTGCCAATCCAGATGGACCGATATTTTTCTGTGCCCCTGCATAGATAAGCGCAAACCGGGA
>JAZFYH010000014.1:0-3059 GCA_036443475.1 Gammaproteobacteria bacterium
ATCACTAAGTGGTTTACCCGGTATTTCCGCCGTAATAAGCTTCTTGATCATTGCTCTGATGGCAGTTGATGACTTGTCCTCGCCATCCTCAGTACTCAGGTGACTAGAAAAGAAATACTTGAGTTCAAAAATTCCCCGTGCCGTGTGCATATACTTCTGCGTGGTTATGCGGGAAACCGTAGATTCATGCATGTCGATGGCTTCAGCGACATCGCGAAGAATCATTGGCTTCATGGCTTCTTCTCCATGTTCAAAAAAACCGGTTTGCCTGGTAACGATTGCTGTCACTACCTTAAGCAGCGTTTCGTTACGGATTTCTATTGATCGCAGTAGCCAACGTGCCTGTTGCAACTGATCACGAATCCCAGCGGCGACAGCATCGGATTCGGCAGCCATGCGGGAATATTCGGCATTGATACGTATGCGAGGAATGGTCTCAGGGTTCAACTCAACCCGCCATTTTTGATCAACTTTGTGCACCAAAACGTCGGGAACGATATACTGCGCAGGCTCCCCGGCGATCTGTAATCCCGGCTTCGGGTTCAATGATCGAATCAGGCTGAGTGCCACCGTGAGTTCATCCGAACCCGTACGTAATTTCTTTTGCAGCCGTTCATGTTGAGGACGCGCAAGATCGTTCAGGTGCTGGGCGACAATCCTCGTCGCGATTTCGAGTCCTGCGGTTCCTGCTTCAAATTGCTGAAGTTGTACCTGCAGGCATTCCTGGAGGTTTCTCGACCCGATCCCGAGCGGGTCCAGTCTTTGCAGGCGGTGTAATACCGCCTCAAGCTCGTCTTCACCCACTTCAAGTTCACGCGCAATTGTGCTGAAGTCATCTTTGAAGTAGCCGTCGTCACCAATACCATCGATCAAGGCTTCCGCCAACAGCAGGTCATCGCTGCTGCAATGAGAAAGTTCAAGCTGCCATAAAAGGTGTTCGCGTAGGCTGACGGTACCTGTGGCCTGGACTGCTTCGCTAATATCCCGGGCGCCCCACACGGTGCCAAGCTGGTTGCCTGGGCTGGCACTGTCCCAGTCGGTGCGTACTTCGGCTGTTTGGGCAATCGACGCTTCCCGCAGGGTACCGGTTTCCTGGTCAGGTGCCTCGAGCATGTAGTTGGCTTCGAGTGCGTCCTCGATTTCCTGCTTGAGGTCCAGAGAGGACAGCTGCAGCAAGCGAATGGCCTGTTGCAACTGCGGTGTCATAGCGAGTTGCTGGCTCAGTTTGAGCTGTAAGCTGTTCTTGATCGCCAACTCCTTGTTTTAGGGGGAGATTACCCTGTTCCGTATGTTCTTGCGGAACATAAAAAAACGATTACTGAATCACTGTTACCGCAGAACGGCGGCGGCAGTTATTGCCGGGAGCGGGTAACCGCATCCCCTACCTAATTTTATAGACGAAAATCCTGACCCAAGTAAACATCGCGGACCTGTTTATTGGCAAGTATTTCGTCAGCACTGCCGGAGGCGATGACGTGGCCTTCATTAATGATGTAAGCCCGTGAGCAAATTCCCAATGTTTCCCTGACATTGTGGTCTGTAATCAGTACACCAATGTTACGTTTCGCTAGATGTTCAATGATCCGCTGTATATCGATAACTGAAATCGGGTCGACGCCGGCAAAGGGTTCATCCAGAAGTATAAATCGAGGATCTGCTGCCAGAGCGCGCGCTATTTCCACGCGCCGTCGCTCACCTCCGGACAGGCTCATGCCCAACGACTGATGGATGTGCCCGATGTGCAATTCTTCAAGCAGTTCTGCGAGGCGAACTGCGCGGTCTGCCGGTGCGAGGTGCTCGCGGGTTTCGAGGATCGCAAGTATGTTTTCCTCTACCGTCAATTTCCGGAATACGGACGCCTCCTGTGGCAGGTATCCAAGTCCAAGGCGGGCGCGGGCATGAACGGGCAGCATGCTGACATCTTTGTTATCAATCTTGATGCGTCCGCTGTCGCGCGGAACCAAGCCGACAATCATGTAAAAAGACGTAGTTTTGCCAGCGCCATTGGGTCCGAGCAGACCCACAATTTCGCCGCTGGTTACCGTAAGCGACACACCGTTAACAACCTTTCGGGACTTGTATTGTTTGGCCAGGTTTTCAGCGACGAGTGAACTCATGGATTGTCCGCCGCTGGTTCTGAATCATTACTGTCTCCTGGGCGTAGCGTTTCCTCCTGTGTTTGATCGTTATCGGTGGCGGTTTTCCGGTTTCGTGGCATAAACGTTATTTGTACGCGTTCAGCGCTGGCTTGGTCTGATTGAGCGTGCACGCGCTGGTTCAAGGTGTCGTAATGGATAGTCTCGCTTTCGAATACGTCTTCGCCCTGATATAGCTTTGCATTCCCGGTAAGGTCTACCTGGCCGGTATCGGCGTTGTATTCAATCCTATCTGCCCAACCCCGAATGAGCTCACCGTTTTTGTCCCGCTGTTCAAACTCAACTGGGTTCCCGACAATTGTCGCCTGTTTTACTTCACCATCAATGACCTGCAGGCGGGCTTCGGTTGCCTTGATTCGGATGCTTCCCTTGGTAATCAGCACGTTATCTCGGAATATGGAAACGTTCTCCGCCTGGTATGCCTCGAATCGGCCAGCTTCGACCTGCAAAGGGGCGTCCGCATCCGTACCGGTGGCCGTGGCCTGGCCAATGGAATAATGCAGAACAAGTAACAGGCTAGCGCAGATAATTAGCCTGAACGTCTGAGTTGAGAACAAACCATTCATTATCAAGATCGGCTTCCAATCCTTGTCCGGTTACCTGGCTATTGCCCTGTGTAATGCGGACATCGGCGTCGGTTGTTAAAAGGTTGGTGTCAGTGTTGATTTGAAGATAATCCGTATTCAGCGTAAACGGGGTACTGGATGCCTCCAGTTCGGTAATCGTTACGCCACCTGTCATTTTGACGATTTCCTGGCCTCCGGGAATCAGGCCAGAGGTGGCGGAAATGTGCCATGGGGTCCCAGGATCACGGGTGTATGTAACCTGAACGTTTTCCAGTTCAGTCCTGTCATCATCGGGATAATGCGTCGCCGAGTCAGCATGCATATTGAACAACTGTAG
>JAZFYH010000015.1:0-3627 GCA_036443475.1 Gammaproteobacteria bacterium
GCAAGATATACGCCAACCTCGGCTTCACGATATTAAAGACTCAATCCCACGCGGACTGGGGCGAGGTAGTTAACGGTGAATACTGGGAGCTGGATTTATCAACCACGCCATAAGCTTTGGCTGTTTACGTTTTGTCTTTTTATTAGTACTCCCGTCAACGCCGGCGTCAACATTTGTAGTGTTGATTTTAATAAGATTACATCGCGATTTGTTTATTCCAAGTCCGGCAAAGAATCTTTTGTCAACGCTCAAGGTGCGATCAGCCAGCAGGTTGTTGGCCTGGATTTAATCGGCCCCTTGCCGTCAACCGATCAGCGTCAGTCTTATTTTGGTGCCGGGCATCGTTATACAATATTTGATATTGATGGTGTGGCCACGCAAACCAACGGCCATGTGCACACTTTTTACCTGCCATATTTTCATGCGCAGCAGACTGAACGTGGCATTATGCGTTTTGCGGTTGCACCGGCGCTATCGGCGTCTTCGAATATCATCAAGACGCGCAATAACTGGCGGAGCGAAACGCTGCAACTGCTCGGTGGGTTTCGTTTCGAAAACTCTAATGGATGGTACGTGGGCGGTTGCGCGGACTACCGCTTTGGTGAATTCGAAATTTACCCGGTGTTTGGTTTGAGGTTTGCAACAATGGATCGCTGGCAACTCGAAATAGGCTTCCCGGACAGCGCGGCACGTTACCGTTTACATGACGAGTTCAATCTGCAAATTACTATTGGACCGGACGGCAATCAGTGGGAAGTCGCTGATGAGGCATTTAGCCAACGTTCACGGTTCGGTTATCAGTCTTTCCTGCTTGCGTTCAGCCTGGACTGGAAGCCGTTAAAGCGTTTATCCGTGAGTTTCGGTGTGGCACGACACTTTGAGCAGGAACTGAATTTGTTGTTGATTAATGGTCAACGCGTCACGCTGGATGCCGAAGACACCAATGAACTCAGCGCGTCGTTGCACTGGGTTTTCGGCAGAATTCGGGATTAATCCAAACGTCTCGTATGCGGCAGAATTCAGGACTAAGACAAACGTCTCGTGTGCGGCAGAATAAATAGTTCCCACTGACAAATCTTTCTATGCCAAACTTTCGTCCACTTTGCTCATGCAAAAACGGCGCCGACACCAAGGATTAAGCACAGCAAAGACTCCGCATGTTTAATCGCAACTTGAAAATTCTTGTCATTGCGCAGGCATTGGGCATGTCTGCCGCGCCATTTGTGACATTACTTGGCGGAATTCTAGGAAGCCGTCTCGCACCGGATCCGCGCATGGCGACGCTGCCGGTTGCATTGACAATTATCGGTATGGCTGTCATGTCCGTACCGGCAGCAATGTTGATGCGTCGCATCGGGCGGCGTGACGGTTTCATGCTTGCGTCCATGGTCGCTACGGTGGCGGCGATTGTTGCTGCAATTGCAATTCAGCACGAATTGTTCTGGATGTTATGTTTCGCAACCTTCCTGATGGGATGCAACGGCGCTTTCGTGCTGCAATACCGGTTTGCGGCGGCCGAAACCGTGGATGTTGAACATACCAGTCGCGCCATTTCTATGGTGATGTTGGGCGCAATCGGCGCCGCGATTTTGGGCCCGGAAATGGCCAGCATTGCAGAACCGGTTGCCGGGTTGCCGGCGGAAAGTGTGGCCTTCATCATGCTGGCCGCGGTGATGATGGTAAACGTTCTGGTGTTATCGCGATTGGGAGCCATCGAAATACCGCGGCAGAAAGAACATCACCGTGTTCCCCTGCGGCAATTGCTATGGCGCATGGAATTTGCCATCGCCGTCATGGCAGCCGCCGTGGCTTACGCTGTCATGAGTTTCATCATGACCGCGACACCCATCAGCATGCACGTCATGGACGGGCATTCCATGCAACACACCGCACGTGTCGTGCAAACCCATGTGGTGTTCATGTATTTGCCATCGCTGTTTTCCGGCCATCTTATTCATCGCCTGGGTGCCACGCGTACCTTATTCATAGGCGCGCTGGCGATGCTGGCGTGTCTCGCGATTGCGGCGAGTGGCAGAGAGCTGGCGTATTACTGGGCGGCTCTTGTCATGCTGGGCATTGGCTGGAACCTGCTGTTTGTCGGCGGCACCACGCTGGTGGCACAGAACTTTCGCGGTAATGATCGGTTTACCGCGCAGGCAACCAACGACGTCATCGTGTTCTCACTCAACGCTTTCGGCTCTTTGGGTTCCGGGTTTGCTTTGTTCACGGTGGGTTGGGGCGGCGTGCTGGCCATTGCTTTGCCACCATTAATTTTGTTTATGCTGGTGTTGGGGGGATGGATTTTAACGAGCCACAGGGCCACCGCCGACTGAATTGTTTGTAAGCCTCTGATCTTGTGAGAGTTGCGAGCCATCGCAACGCGACAGCATAGGTTTTTGAAGAGCCTTCGATTTTGCTAGGTTTAATTAACGGGTATTTACCACCACAAAGTGAGTTGTTGAAGAACCTCTGATCTTGTGCGGGTTGTGCAGCCGCGAGGCCGCAATGGATTGAGTTGTTGAAGAGCCTCAGATCTTACATGTTCACTCAGCCAGTGTTTCAGCCATTAGCTAAGTTTTTGATGAGCCATCGGTTTTGCCGGGGTTTGCATGCAGGGTTTACAGCTAGGTCTTATAGTCGGTGTTAACAGCCGGATTAGCGTTTGGCCTGCAGCCTTGCCTGGGCTATAGTAGGAAGAGTTTCGTACTTAAAGGTATCTGCATGCTGCGTACTTTGGTTCTACTGAGCGGACTGCTTTTTATGTCGCTGCCGCTGTCGGCGGCAGAGGACCCGGCGCCGATAGAGACCTTCCGTATTTGGCTGGATCTCGAGATCGACGAAACAGGCCAAGTCACTTCGGCAAAGCCGGTCAGCAAGATTGACGATGCGCTGCATGATGTTGTGGTCGAGGCAGCGAGACAGTGGATTTTCGCGCCCATGGCGGACCGCAATGGCGTGCCAGCACCCAGTACGTCGTCTACCTGGCTGGAATTGTCACTGGTGGAAGGTCCAGCCGGCGTGCTGGACCTGCAAATCAACCGGCTTTATGAAGGCCCCCGCCCAACGTCCATGCCGCAACCTGTTTTGAGAGGCGACGTTACAAAGATTTCTGTGGTGCTGCCGGTTCAATTCGTGGTGGAGAAAAACGGCAAGACCCGTGATATCACCCTGCTGGAATCTGGACCGCAACAGGCCTACAACCAGGCTGCCAAAGAGGCGATCCGCACTACCCGCTTTATTCCGCGCACGGCCGCGGGCGATGCAATTGCTGTCTGGGCCGTGTTTCCGGTTGAATTCCAGGGTCCGGGTTTAGATGCGGTATTGACCGACTAGCAGGGTTTGGTACGGATTATGTGAACTTGGTCCGGTTCAACGGCACGCATGGTCGTACCCTTGTTAGCGCTGATTACGGATAACCCGATTTCCACGGAAGGATGTCTTGAAACATGCCATTAAGCGACAAGCGGCTCACTACTCTCAATGCCATTGCCCACATCGCCATCGGTGATCTTCCGCTGGAGGCCATGCTTGAAAAAGTCATGTCTACCTTGCGCGAACATTTTGGGTGGGAGTTTGTCGGTTGCGCGTTAATTGATGAGATCCACCAGACCACGGTTTGCGCTGCGA
>JAZFYH010000016.1:0-11280 GCA_036443475.1 Gammaproteobacteria bacterium
CGCGAAGACGCGGAATTCATCATGCAGGCCATCGACGGGCACTACGAGATCAATTCGCCCTGGTTGCAACAGGTCAACTAGCGCGATCTTTCCAGTTCCACCATTTCAGCAGTTCCGGGTCGTGTTGCCGGTTGGAAGCAAAGTAGACCGCACAACGAAATACGTACAACACGCAACGGTCCAGTTTCCCGTCTTGTTGTTGTTTGCATGCCTCATACAGTGCTTCCGGATTCCGTCCTTTAAGATCTTGCACGCTGTGGATGCCCAGGCCGGCCAGGTCCGCGGCGATGCTGGGTCCCACACCTGGAATCCGTAAAAGATTTTTGTTCGCCTTCATGTTCACGGTGTTTCAAACACGCGCTGTAGGAAATGTGCCGCCACGGAATAGTAATAGTCGCGGTTGGCTTTTTTTCTGAAACCGTGACCCTCATCGCGTGCCAGCAGGTAGGGCACTTTACCGCCGTTTTCCCGAATGGTGGCCACCATTTGTTCAGACTCACTGGCCGGAACTCGTGGATCGTTCAGGCCCTGTATGACCAGCAGGGGCTTGGTGATTTTGGCCGCATGGTTGGCAGGTGAAATGGATTCCAGGAACGCTCGCATTTCAGGAATTCGCTCATCACCATATTCTTCGCGTCGCAGGTCGCGGCGGTACGCGCGCGTGTTCTCCAAAAACGTAACGAAGTTGCTGATACCTACGACATCCACACCACCACGTAGTCGACTGTCAAAGTGCACCATCGAAGCGAGCACCATGTAGCCACCGTATGAGCCGCCATAAACCACGACGCGGTTTTCATCCAGTGCGGGTTGTCGTGCGATCCAATCCAGCAGTGCACCGATGTCTTTTACTGAATCCTCACGTCCGTATCCGTTATCCAGTTTCAAGTACGATTTGCCGTAACCGCTCGAACCACGGACATTGGGCGCGATAACGGCAGCGCCGATCTCGTTTACGATGTACTGGAATAAGGACGAAAAACCCGGCGTGTACTGGCTTTCTGGCCCACCATGTATGTAGACAACAACAGGCAGTGGTGTTTTTGACGACGCAGGCTGATAAATGAACGCGGGTATTTTTCGTGGTTTGCTGTCTTGCGTATCGAAAGTGTCGTACTCAAAGAAAATGGGTGAAACAAACTTGTTTGCATTCAAACCGCCAATTTCACTTTCTGTCCATTGCACCAATTTGTTGCGCCCGACATCGTAAACGTAGACATCGCCCGGTGAACGTGGCGTGTTCAGCGTGAGCGCCAATTGTCGACTATTGAGCGAAAAATCCATGCTCCCGACTCTGCCCTTTGGTAAACGCAGCTGAGTTACCTGTCGCTGCTTGCGCATGTTGTAAAGCGTAACGTGATCAATCCCGTTTTCATTACTGACATAAGCCAGCCAACGTCCGTTGTCTGCAATCGCAAAATTTTCCACGTCCCACGGGATGTTACCGGTAATTATTCTGCTGGCACCTGTTTCCAAGTCGTAGTATTGCAGTTGTGCAAATTCACTTTCATGATCCGCACTGAAATAGACACCTTCACCATTTGGTGAAAACAAGGCTCCCCAATATCCCACCGGTTCATCTGTGGGGTTTACTTGCACCAGCTCACCGTTTTCAAGGTCGTACACGAAAAGTCGTGATTTCGTGATGGAAATGTAATTCCATAACAACAAGCGCTTGTCATCCGGCGACCAATCCGCCGGCCACCAGGCACCATGTACCTCGAGCACAATTTGCGAAGTTTCCGGTCCCTGCGGTGTGCCAATATAGATGTCTGAACTCACGCCATTACGACGTGTGCTGAAATAGGCGAAGCGGCGGCCGTCGTTTGACCACTTCGGCGTACCGTTGCGTGATTCGCCATCCGATAACAGGCGCGTCTCACCAGTTTCGAAATCAAAATAGTAAAGCTGACTTTGTTCGTTCCAACCGCTGTCACGCATGAACAGAAATCCGTTGTAGACTTTACCGGGGGCCACGCTGCCACCGGATACCGGTTCGTCGTAGAAACTGATCTGCTTTCTCGCTCCCATGGCCTGCGAGACAAGGTGAAACTGATTGGTGTTGCCGAAACGAGTCTTGATAAGTAGTTCGCCAGTACGTGTGAAATCCGCCAAGCTGGCAGAGCGCGTTTCCAGATAACGGGATAATTTGGCTCGTATACTGTCCGGGACCTCCGGAATATCTTCCATGACCAGTTGCCCAAGCTCGAAACGCTGTACTTCAGCAGCGGTTACGGGGAGGGAAAAAACCGCTACTGCCAGGATTATCAAACACCGCATGATTCTCTCCCTAGTTTCTCTTACCCGTATGACCGCATAACCGACATTAAAATTCCAAACTTGGCATCAGAACCAGGATGAACTCGTCTACTTCATCGTCCTTCAGAATACCTTTGTATTTCGGACTGTTCTGGTAAATGAGACCAAACGACAGGTTTAATGATACACCGGCTTTTCGCAACGGGAACTTCTTGCCGAAAATGATTTCTGCTCGCGCGAAGTCCAGTTTGTCGCGCGTAACCTGGATACCGAAGTCCAGGCTGCCGTTGTTCAGCCACGACAATAACTTCGATTCGTAAGACAAATGGCTGCGGCTGGTGCCGAACATGATGGTATCGGCGATATCCGGGTTGCCATGATTCTTGACACCGAATAACACGTCCCAGTAGTGCTGATCAGTACCAAAGTCACGTTCACCACGGAAGCGCCAGCCGAAACTCCACCAGCTGTCATCGATCAAAACGTTGTCCTTCAGGTGCTTCTTGCCAGCAAAGATTTCATACCCCATGTAACCTTTGTTTGTGCCGACGTTTTCCATGTCCTCTTTAACATACTGCACGACATTGCCGAGGAAGATTCCGGCTGACCAGGGTTCTTCGTACTTTGCACTGACTGCTTGCAACAGATTAAGGTCGTCGTCACCTACTTCGAATGAATTGTATAGGCCAGATTCATGTTCTTTGAGATAAGCAACAGCGATGGCTGTGGGAAAGGCATGGACATTAAAATTAAAATAGCGCGGTTTTAGCGAATTAAGGAGGAGATGTTTGTAAATCTGTAATTCTCTGCTTTCATCGAGTTCCTCGATGGGTTTTTTGGTAATTGGAAAGTGGAAATTGACGTACGAATCGTACGCGTCCAGGTCGTGTACGATTTCGATGCGGGATCGGTCAATCAGGGACTCGGGTCGGCGTTCAGCAGGTGTACCGCGGCTGAGACCAATGCCGCTGGTGTCGTCGACCGGCGTGGCGGTTGCGAGTACCAGCGAAATCATCAGCACGGGGTTCATGCCATCCTCTCTCCCGACCACCGACTACAGTTCGCAGCGTGTAAAATAAAAGACATCTTACAAGAGGGTGCGCAATGATGCCTGTCGGCCTGACGGAATTCGACGACGGGATTACCGCGATTGATACTGGCTACGTTCAGCCCGGGTTGGCGGCCAGTCATTTGATCGTTCGCTGTGGTCGCGCAGCGTTCGTGGATACCGGAACAACACCTTCGCTGCCAAGGCTAATGAACGCGCTGGTTGACTGCGGAGTGTCGGCCGAAGACGTTGATTATATTTTTCTCACTCATATCCATCTCGATCATGCGGGCGGCGCGGGAGCGTTGCTGCAGGAACTGCCGAACGCCACGGTAGTCGTTCATCCGAGCGGTGCCTCACACTTGGCAGAACCGGCCAGGCTTGAAGCTGGCACCCGCGCGGTATATGGCGATGCAAAATTTCGCCGCCTTTACCAGGAAATCGTTCCGATCGATCCGGACCGAATCAGAACTGTGGCGGAAGGCGACCAGATTGAACTGGGTGGTGCACGATTCGATTTCCTGCATACCCCGGGCCACGCTCTGCACCACGTCAGTATCGTTGATCACCAGGCCAACGCAGTGTTCGCGGGCGATACATTTGGTATATCCTACCGGGCCCTTGATACACGGCGGGGCGCGTTTATTTTTCCTGCGACTACGCCGGTGCATTTTGATCCGGATGCTGCGCATGCCTCTATTGAAAGACTGATATCGTTGCGTCCCGATGCCATTTACCTCACTCATTACAGCCAGGTGACGGAATTGGAACGACTGGCGGAGAATCTGCACAGCGACCTGGTGGCTTTCGTGGAAATTGCACAACGCTGCGCCAATAACCCGGATCGAAGCAGGGAGATCGCCAACCTAATGCGCGCTTACCTCGGTGCGCGACTGGACGAACACGGTTTCCCTGACGATGAAAACCGACGTTCCGAATGGCTGGAAATGGATATTGCGCTGAATACGCAGGGACTGGAAGACTGGCTGGACAGGCAGCAGCGGGAAAAAGGTTGAACGATGACAATAAAATTCAAGATCGGAGACCTGATCAGTAATCCGGATTACCTCTTGTACGGTATTAATCCGGCAAGGTCGGAGCTGATATTCCTCGAAGTCACCCGTGAAACGTACCGCAATTCAACGTTCCTTGATGAACGAATCAGCCGTACGCGTGACAGAGTGCACGGGTTTGATTTGGAGGAAGTCGTGAACGCGATGTCACAGGTGCCAACGCGTTCCAAACCTGTTCACTATATTTTTCATACCGCGTTCTGTTGTTCTACTTTGTTGGCTAAATCCCTGGATTTCGAGAACCGTACAATGTCTTTACGTGAGCCAATGGTATTTACCAATCTCGCCAACGCCAAACGGATATTGAAAAAGAAGGATCAGTTTGATACGGAATACTGGCAAAACATGGTGAACATTTCGGTCAAGCTGTTGAACAAAGTCTACAACCCGGAAGAGCAGGTGATTGTCAAAGCAACCAACATGGCCAACAATGTTGCCGCGGACGCATTAAATGTTAACCGTGATTCAAAAGCCATATTGCTTACTTCGTCACTTGAATCCTACATTGCGTCGAACATCAAGAAGAAAGATGAAGCACTGGAGAAGATTCCTCTGATAGCCAAGTTTTTTTCAATGGATTCCGACTACATAGACCACTTTCCGGAACTGAAATTACCAGACCTGGATTTCCTGCAGCGGATCATTTTCGCCTGGCACATCCAGCGTTACATGTTTATGCAGCTGGTAGAAAATTTTGGACAAAATCGTGTGCGTACGATGGACGCCGATGAACTGCTGGATCGGTCGTTCGATTCATTGCAAGCCGCCAGGGATTTTCTTGACTTGGACATACCGGACAAGATGCTGCGCGAAAAAATAGGCTCAAACGTCTGGCACCGAGACGCAAAGTCACCGGAGAAACCCTTCAACCGTACCGTGCGGGCTGCGGATTACGCGGAGATTCTTGACCACAACCGCACGCTTATCGATGACGCAATTGGCTGGAGCGCAATGTTACAGGACGGTGTTCCTGTCGCCGACCCGCTCCCTTCCCCCCTGCTCGGTTGATCCATTCCGGATTCGTGAGCAGCTTGGTCACGCCCTGTTTACCGTGGTCGGCCAATCATCAGTAGTCTGACGGCTTTTACCGCTAAATTGCGCTAACCTTTAGAGTCCAATCTTACTTGAGGTTGCTTGGAGTCATGGTTATGCGTTTTTATTTGATCGCACTGCTTGCTGTATTCCCACTCCTGACTGCCTGCGATTCGACGACCGATAGCTCGACGTCGAGGGATACAGCGGGAATTGCACCCATGACGGAACGAACCTGGGAGGCTTTTCGTGATGAGGTCATCGAAGACATGCTAGCTGAGGACCCGGTCATGGCAGTCGAGCAGGGTCGGCACGAATACGATGGCAAACTGCGCAACTACTCTTTACAGGCCCTGGATGCCTACGTACAACAGGCCCAAATCTGGATCAAGGAAGCCAACGGGTTTTCGGCTGAACAACTGACTGTCGAGCAACATTTCGAGCGGGACTACTTAATCGCGGAACTGGAAGAGGAAATTTTCTGGATCGCGGAAGCGAAATTCCCGCAGCGTAGTCCGCTCTGGTATGCCCTTAATTTGTCGCCTGATTTATATATAAGTGTCCCGTATGCCGATCTGGCTACGCGATTTGCAGCCTACATCACCTACACCGGAAACCTTCCGCAGGCCTTGCGACAAATGCGTGAAAATCTGCAGACACCCCTGCCACGAACTTACGTGGAAACTGCAAGTGCAATATTCAAGGGTTTGACCGGCTTCATGAGCACAACTGTGCCCGAGACATTTGCTTCGGTCGATGATCCTGAGCTGCAGCAGAAATTTCTACAATCCAACGACGTAGCCATCGCCGCCGTCCAGGAAACATCCGAGTGGTTTGATCGGCAACTTGAGAACGCTAATGAAGACTTCGCGTTGGGTGAGAAATTATATCGTCGCATGCTGTGGACAACAGAACGCGTAGACATATCACTCGATGATCTTAAAGCGATTGGTGTTGCCGACCTGGAACGTAATCTTGCAGCGTTGACCGAAGTTTGTGCGCATTACTTACCGGAGTCTGACAACAAAGCGTGCATAGAAAAAGCCGAGGCGAACAAACCGGAAGACAGTGCAGTTTTGGAAGCGCGGCGGCAACTCGTCACCCTCAAGCAATTCCTGGTTGATAAGGACATCGTCAGTATTCTGGGTACGGAAGAAGCGTTGGTTGAAGAAGCGCCGCCACACCGCAGGTTTAATCTTGCCTACATCAACATTCCCGGACCTTACGAAACTGGTTTGCCGTCGGTGTATTACATCGCGCCACCTGATCCGGCCTGGACGGAAGAAGAACAACAGGCTTACATTTCCGGCAAAGCCAGCCTTCTATTCGTGTCCGTGCACGAAGTCTGGCCCGGTCATTTCCTGAATTTCCTGCACGCTAACCGCGCTGACTCGTTGTTTGGCCGCTTGTTCATTGGTTATGCCTTCGCAGAAGGCTGGGCGCATTACACCGAAGAGTTGATGTGGGTAAAAGGATTGAACGACGGCGATCCGGAAACACACATCGGGCAGTTACGTAATGCACTACTGCGCAATGTACGATTCCTGTCCTCCATCGGCATGCACACTGAAGGAATGAGCGTGGAAGAGTCCTTTGCCCTGTTCCAGGAAAAAGGCTTCCAGGATCCTGGGAATGCGCGGCAGCAAGCCTATCGCGGCAAGTTTGATCCCGGCTATTTAAATTACACCATGGGTAAGCTGATGATCATAAAACTTCGCGACGACTGGGCGAAAAATCGTGGCGGTGAAACAGTCTGGAAAGATTTTCATGACGAATTTCTGTCTTACGGTGGGCCACCGATTCCCATGGTACGCGAGGCGATGGTGGGTAAAGAAGGTAAATTGTTCGCAGTACCCGACCAGCCATAATCCGATACTGAAAATAAGTAGTCATTCATGAGCCTGAACAAGGACGCCCTACACTAAAGGCTTGCCAGCTTAAATTGTAAACAAGTCAAAGGTTTCTATGACAGACAAATCCGTCAAGGGTGGCACCGGCCGGCATCCCATCTCGCGCGTTACAAACATACTTCTGTAAACTCAACATTGCCGGGCACTCCTGGCCAACACCTGTTAGATCGAAGCTGCTTAGAAAACTTTCTCGTCCATCCTGTGCCACCGGATTGATTTCACGTAGTGATTCTACTTGTTCATAGATCTCACGAGCGATGTCACAGGCAACAGCTTTTTCCTGTTGGTCGAATTCTTGCATCCGATTTATGCCGGCGTTTACGAGTCCGTTGTCCGCATATCCATATAGCTGTCCCACCAGTCCCCATGCGTAGGCATTAATCAATTCGTCACGTGCAACGATTTCAACCGAGTCGCCCGTGTCCTGGTTTACGGGCTGATCGAGTAAACCAAACCGACCGTTGGCCAGTCCACGGTGTATGCGTGCTGCGTGCATGGCAGCCTGCGGTCGGCCGCGCACGATGGCCAGGAAATCCTGTTCGACAGCGGCAAGGGGATTTTTGTATGCCAGCCGTCTGGCCAATGCTTGGTGTGCCATTGCGTCGCCGAGTTGCGCCATGGCATCTAGCGTGTCGAGATCGTAATAGTCGTAACCCGTATCGTACGCAGGGTGATACTCAAGCAAGCCAGCCATCGGCCATTCTATTTCTGCCTTGGCAATGACCGTTGACATAACGATCGGGTTTATGACCTCTGGTGATGCTTGGGTCGCCTGAAAATCAAGTGCAATTACGGAAGGTGGTAATCCAGTCTTGCTGGATGTCGAGCCCCGGTCGCTGTCTTGAACGGTTGCGACTTCATCCACCATTACCAGGAATACGATAAACAGCATCGCGAGGTAACCGAATACTCGCGCCGTGGGCTGGTCAAGTTTGGCGCTCATGGTGTGACCGCACTCGCTAAAATTACCTTTGTCACTTTATCTTATGGCGTGACGGTCCCGTCTTCCCTTACCGTAAAAGACAGACCTGGCTCTATGCCCGTCCCGGGCGTGTCAACGATATTGGTCAGTTCCACGTCGTTGGCAAAAACATTAGTTGTTGTCGCGCCAGTACGGTTGAGGTCGCAACTGTTGGCATCACTTATCCGTATGCTTTGCAAACTTTTAGTTGGGACATCACCAAAGGTGCGTGTCCACTGAGAGCTGCCAACAGGTGATAAATTGAATCGGGCGAAACTTCGCCAGCTGATGTGAATATGTGTTGCGCCGACACCGGAAACACAACCCGGGAACGCATTTTGGATTGCCGTGTCGGGAGCAACTTGGGCGCGATAAACAAAGGTTACTTTAGCGACACCATCGTTGTTATTCGTGGTGGACGTGTTAGTGGTCTGAGAATCGCTACCCCCACCGCCGCCGCAGGCGGCAAGTAAACCGCTCACGAGGCCAAGGAATAAAACGCGACCCAGGCGGGAAATGTTCGCACGGTTCAACATCGCGATACCTTCAATATATCATTTTCGGAGGATTATACGTGGATCTTAGTACGAAAGACTTCGTTTTACAACTTGTTTCAACTCCTATCTTTTTTCAGGGTAATTTGCGTTTAAAAACAATACGTTGCTGATGTCGCATTTGGAAAAATGGCAGTATCTTGGCCCTCATAACTTGCCAAGGAGGGTCACGGTGAAGATCAAGCTGGACGTAAACCGGCTGGTGCCCGGCATGTTCGTTGCGGAACTGGATAGACCCTGGTTGGGTACACCCTTTCTATTCCAGGGGTTTCTTATCGAGGGCGCGCAGGAATTGGAGCAGTTGCGGGATTGCTGCCGTCAGGTATTTGTAGACGATTTACGTTCGTCTCCTGATCCACAAATCCAGAACTGCATTCATTCACAGATAAGTCTCAGCGGGCGTATGGTGAAACCCCTCACCGTGGAATTCGAGGAATGGAAAGGTGGTGCAAGACTCAGGCAGTCACTGAAACATTTGAACACCATGCAGGAACATTCCCGAGGTAAGGTTGCAGACCTGCTCGAGGATGTTCGCCTGGGCCGCAGTCTGCCAACAGAGCAGACCCGGCGCGTAGTCAGCGACATGGTGGAAACCGTTGCGTCTAATCCGAAAACTGCCATGTGGCTTGCCACGTTAAGAAGTGAGCACGAACAGATCGCCAGTCATTGCATGAATGTTTCCGTGTTGGCGGTGTCGTTCGCACGGTTCTTGGAGTACTCACCCGAGGGTTTACAAATCGTTGGTGAAGCCGGTTTGCTGCATGACTCGGGCATGGCCAAGGTGCCGGACTGGATTATCAATAAACCTGGCAGCCTGACCCGGCAAGAGTTCGAACTGGTTCGAAAACATGCAGATTATGCAGCTCGGCTCATGCAGGAATGCGGAGAATACGATCCACGAGTGATTGAAATCGTTCGGCATCACCATGAACGTATAGATGGCTCTGGTTACCCGAGCGGGCTGCGTGGTCACGAGGTGCCGCAGTATGCGCAGGTGGTGGCCATTGCGGACATTTACGAATCCATTACCACCGACAAACCTTATAAAAAAGCCCTGCCACCTTCTACCGCGCTAACCCGATTACACCGGCGTGCCGGTACGCACTTCGATAAACAACTGGTGGAGTCTTTTATCCGTTGTGTCGGCATCTATCCATTGGGCAGCCTGGTAAAACTTGTCAACGGCTCATTGGGTGTTGTGATTTCTTCCCAGGAAGAAAACCGTTTGAAACCAATAATGCTTATTATTCGGGATCACGAAGGCAAAACCACCCTGCCGCGCAAAATCGTCAACCTGGCTTTGCTGGAAGAACAAGGTATCGGTGCTAACTGGAAAATTGACAGCATGGTGGAACCCGACGATCACGGCGTCGATGTCCAGCAGATACTGATCGAAGAATTCCGTCTCCGCTAAACGTTTTAATGAGTTGACGCATCCTTTTATGTAATGCAGTAAATGAGACCCGTCAGCCATGATCAGCGTTACCCGTTCCCACCGGTACTGGCCGGTGTTATTCAACCTGATGCCGACACTGACCGCAGCGAATCCACAATTGGAGCTGTCGCAGGAATTCCAACAGGTAACCCGTGCAGCCATGGAAAAATGGCGAGTGCCCGGTATAGCCGTGGGTGTCTTGCGCAATGGAGAGATTTCGTGGCAACTGGGAATGGGCCGTCTGCACCGCGATGACCCAAATGCGGTGAAAACCAGCAGCGTGTTTGAGGCGGCATCCCTGGGTAATGTATTTCTTGCCTACCTGGTATGGACACTGGCAAACCACGCGCGACTCGAACTGGATCGTCCCATGGCTCATTACATGCCACTTCCCGCTGGCAGCAACAACATGGCCAAGCAGATAACAGCGCGCCACGTCTTGACGCATACCTCAGGGCTGGCAAACACACTTGATGAAACAACGCCGCTAGCCCCGGTGCGCATTCCCGGCACATTTTGGCAATACTCGGGCCGGGCATTTCTTCACCTGCAGCGCGTCGTGGAACACCTGACGCAGACCCGCCTGCAAACGCTGATGGATGAAGCGGTGTTTACATCGCTTGGCATGACACACTCCCACTTCTGCGATAAAGCAGCGTTCGACAAGGTGTCTGCAACGGGTCACGACGCGCGCGGTGAACCCATGAAAAAACAGCAACCGCACAATGCCGATACTGTAGCCAGTCTGCATACAAACATTGCAGACATGGCACGATTTCTGCTTGCGCTGGTCGGTAGTGAACGGCGGGACACGCTTGACCGCACGTTTCTGCAAATAATGTTGCGACCACAGGTCGCAATTGCAGCAGAGCATGGTTTGCATTGGGCTAATGGTGTGGGTATTGAACGCGCCTTCGGTAGCGAATACTTCTTCCATGTTGACGCCAACCCGTATTTCAGCAGTTTGATCATGGGTTCGCTGACAGAGCGCAGCGGTATTGTCGTATT
>JAZFYH010000017.1:0-5190 GCA_036443475.1 Gammaproteobacteria bacterium
GCATGGTGGTTACTTTGGCGCGCTGCTGCCATCCCATTCCAGGCGATACCATTATTGGTTATCTGAGCACGGGTCGCGGATTGGTCATCCACCGCGACAACTGCCGTAACCTGGCTGAATTCCGGAATCAGCCTGACAAGTGGATAGAAGTCCAATGGGACGAAACGACCGGCAGGGAGTTCCAGGTTGAAATTCGCGTTGATGTTCAAAACCAACGTGGTGTTCTGGCAACCGTTGCAGCCGCAATCGCTGACCAGGGATCAAATATCGAACAAGTTAATGTACAGGAACGCGATGGTTCCACATCTGTGCTGGATTTTCTATTCGCAGTGAGTGACCGCAAGCACCTCGCAACCATTGTGCGATCCATCCGACGCTTGCCACCGGTAATGCGTATTACGCGCGTTCGTTCATAAGTACTTCCAGATATACTCGTGGATAATTGAATTCTGGCCCAAACACGGAAAGAGAAAATGAAAGAAATTGTTCACGCTGATAACGCACCCCAAGCGATAGGCACGTATTCGCAGGCAATAAAAGTAAACGGCAGTGTTTATATTTCCGGTCAGATACCGCTTGATCCTGCAACCATGACATTGGTTGAAGGCGCTATTGATGTGCAGGTGCGCCAGGTTTTCGATAACCTTTTAGCCGTTGCAGAGGCTGCCGGCGGTTCCCTGGCGGACGTGGTGAAACTGAACGTATTTCTGGTCGACCTGAGTCATTTTCCTGTGGTCAACGAAGTAATGGCTGAATACTTTACCGAACCTTATCCTGCGCGGGCGGCAATCGGCGTCGCAGCATTGCCAAAAAATGCCACAGTAGAAATGGACGCTGTACTGGCGCTGTAATTCGTTTATTTTCCGTTACATGTCGCAAGTTAAACATCCATTGCATCAGTCCCTGGGTGATCTCAGAGGTGTCGGGCCGCAGCTTACAGAAAAGCTTGCAAGAATCGGAATACACAGTGTCCGGGACCTGCTGTTTCACCTGCCATTGCGCTATGAGGACCGAACCCGTATTACGCCTATTGGTGCGCTGACGCCAGGTACTGCAGCAGTCCTCACCGGCCAAGTGGAACTGTCCGAAGTTGTTTTCCGGGGTCGACGCAGCTTGTTAGTCAGTGTTAGTGACGGAACCGGCAGCATCACTTTACGTTTTTTTTATTTTTCAAAGAACCAGCAGGAAGGTTTCAAACGCGGAACAAAGGTGCGATGTTACGGCGAAGTTCGACGCGGCAGGCATGGACTGGAAATGGTGCATCCCGAGTACCGGTTGCTAAGAGCAGGTTATGAAGAAGAAAGCACCGAAGATAACTTGACACCAGTCTATCCTCTGACTGAAGGCATTCAACAGGGTCGCATGCGTGCACTGGTGACACAGGCCTTGAACCGGCTTGACCATGACACGTTCCTTGAAGAACTACTTCCGGATGAACTTGTGGCAGGTGCAAAGTATCCTTCTCTCGCCAGCGCGTTGCTGACAGTGCATAGACCGCCTACCGATGCGAACCTGGAAACTCTTGCAGCGGGGCAGCATCCGGCACAACGACGACTTGCGTTCGAAGAACTGCTGGCGCATCACCTGAGTCTTAAACGACTCCGCCAAGCTCAAATCACAAACAATGCACAGGCCCTGGTAGGCAGGCAGGAGCTGGAAGACGAATTTAAGAACCGACTAGGATTTGTGCTGACCGGGGCGCAACAAGGTGCCGTGAATGAGGTGTTCGCAGATCTAGCGAAGACGCAACCCATGATGCGCCTCGTACAAGGCGACGTCGGGTCAGGCAAAACGGTTGTTGCCGCATTGGCCTGCCTGCAAGCCGTTGCATCGGGTTTTCAGGCAGCGGTTATGGCACCCACTGAGCTGCTTGCGGAACAGCACTTCCGGAATTTCCACGCCTGGTTCGAGCAAATGGGCGTGCAGGTGGGTTGGTTATCCAGCCGCACAAAGGGTCGCGTACGAAATGCCGAATTGGCCGCCATTCAATCCGGTCAGGCAAACATTGTGGTCGGTACGCACGCGTTATTTCAGGAAGATGTTGAATTCAACCGTTTGGCGCTGGTGGTCATCGACGAGCAGCACCGCTTTGGCGTGCATCAACGGTTTGCGTTGCAGGACAAAGGTAAGGAAAAAAATGGTGTTCCACACCAGTTAATCATGACGGCGACCCCGATTCCGCGCACCCTGGCGATGACTGCCTATGCCGACCTTGACGTAACAGTCATTGATGAGCTGCCGCCGGGACGGAAACCAGTAAAAACAAGTGTGTTGCCGGAATCAAAACGCGCTGAAGTGGTTGCATCAATATCGCGCCAATGTCGTGTGGGCCACCAGGTTTACTGGGTATGTCCATTAATAGAAGAGTCGGAACAACTGGATATCCAGGCGGCTGAAAATACGCACCAGCAGTTGCTGGAAGCATTACCGGAATTGTCCGTAGGATTGGTGCACGGACGCATGAAACCAACTGCCAAGGACAAAATCATGCAGGCGTTCAAGCAAGGTGACTTGAACCTGCTGGTTGCGACAACCGTCATTGAAGTTGGTGTTGATGTTCCTAATGCTAACCTGATGGTCATCGAGAATGCTGAACGACTTGGCCTCGCACAGTTGCACCAGCTGCGCGGTAGGGTGGGTCGAGGGGCGGCAGAAGCGAATTGTTTTCTTCTTTATCGTGGCTCTCTGGGGGCAATGGCGAAGGCCAGATTGTCAGCCATGCGAAAAACGACGGATGGTTTCGAGATTGCGCGCGAGGATCTGCGGCTAAGAGGGCCAGGCGAGGTGCTGGGTACCAGGCAGACTGGCATGCTGCAGATGCGTATTGCCGATCTGGTACGCGATGCCGATCTTTTACCGACTGTGCAACAGTTTGCTGACAACCTTCTCGCAAAACACCCACGCCAGGTTGATGCTCTGGTAAAACGCTGGGTCGGAGATGCGGTGCGTTACGCAAGCGTGGGATAATCTCTGTGGGTGCTGATACGCAGCGGACAGGTTTTCATGGCGACTAATCGCTGGCGAACAGTTTCAACATTTCCGTCAGGCGAACGACCCGACTGTTGGAGTTGGCTGGCTGAGCAGGGTTCGTTAACTGAACGAGTGAGAAAACTAGATTCGGTGGAACCGTTTCACCTCGACGTATTGTACGAGGCGCGCGAAAGATTGAATGCTGACGATGCACAGTTACTTGGATTTAGAGCTGGAGATCCGGCGATAATTCGCGAAGTGACGCTGAACCGTGGATCCACGCCAATGATTTTCGCCAGATCTGTCATGCCAAGCTGTTCAACAAACGGCTCGAACAGCTGGCTAGCAAGACTTGGCGATCGGCCTCTTGGCGACGCTCTGTTTGACGAGGAAGACATTGAACGCAGTGAATTTGAAGTCGTTTTGCTGGATGAAGGGTGCTTGCTCCATAATCGCATACTTCTGACAATTGGCTGGCCTGGCAACCCTATCTGGGCGCGTCGATCCCGCGTGGCGATAAATGGACAACCGATTTTGATCAACGAATGTTTCCTGTTGATACCCACAAGTTAAAACTCGATATCAAGCGCAACTGGCGTGCGCTGCACAAGAAAGAAATTCTTGGCGTAACGCTACCGTTTATCTACGAGCGCGTGCATCAATACCTGTTGCTGATGCGTTTCCACAAACCAATTGGCATTTACCTGCTGTTGTGGCCCACCCTCTGGGGTTTGTGGATAGCCGGCTTTGGTCATCCGGATGCCAGGATATTTCTGGTGTTTGTTGCTGGCGTTGTTGTCATGCGTGCAGCCGGATGTGTGATCAATGATTATGCAGACCGGAAATTTGACGGTCGCGTAAGAAGGACCAAGGAAAGACCATTGGCAACCGGTCGTGTTTCACCACGTGAAGCACTGCTGCTCTTTGCGGTTATGGTGTTGCTGGCCAGTGCCCTGGTATTGTCCCTGAACACCTTGACTATCTATCTGTCGCTCGTTGGTATTGCGCTTGCAGTGATTTACCCGTTTCTTAAACGGGTTACCCATCTGCCGCAACCGGTCTTGGGTGCGGCTTTCGGCTGGTCGATTCCCATGGCATTCGCTGCGCAAACAGAAACAGTGCCTGATATTGCGTGGTTATTGTTCATAGCAACGGTCTTCTGGGCAACGGCTTACGACACAATTTATTCGATGGTGGATCGCGTCGATGACATGAAAATCGGTCTTCGTTCAACCGCTATCATGTTCGGTGAACAGGACAAGCTGGCGGTAGGTTTTATGCAGCTTGCGGTGCTTTTTGTACTGGTCCTGGTTGGCATCAAATTGAGCTTCAGCATTTTTTATTACTTGGGTTTAGCCATCGCGGCAATCTTTTTCATCCACCAGCAGGTGTTGATCAAGAACCGTGGTCGTAAAAAATGTTTTCGAGCATTTCTGAACAATAATTATATTGGAATGACAGTATTTATCGGAATCGTGTTGCACTACACCTTTTCACAAAAGCTGGTTATTCCGGGAGTTTGATTAAGCATGCAGGATTTGTCAGTTGAAATAGAAAAAGCGACCGGGATCCGTTAGCTAAATCCCTGGAGGAAAACCGCTAATCAGCGCGGGATATTGCCCACACGGTCATGTGCTTCACACCATGATTGCGTAACAAACTTGCAATAGCTTGTGCGGTTGTTCCGGTCGTCATCACGTCATCAACAATTGCGACGGATTCCGGCAGATGAGTGGTTGTGGCGACAAAGGCATTGCGCAGGTTTTTTCTACGCTGACTGGCCACGAGGCCTGTTTGGAAGGGTGTATCACGCTGTCGTCGAATTGCCGTTGTGAGGAGCGGTATGTCCATGGCACGCGAAAGAATGCGCGCTATTTCAATGCTTTGATTGAATCCCCTTTCTTTCAGGCGAGCGGTGTGCAGCGGTACGGGTAATAGCGCTTCAGGCTTTTCAAGATTTGCCAGCAGTACGGCATCAAGAAGCAATTTACTGAGCGATGGTGCCAGATGCAGCATGCCGTTGTATTTGAAACGTCGAACAAGAACATCTACGGGAAACTCATAACGTACAGCCGCAATGCTTCGATCGAATGCAGGAAGTCGGCGCGCACATGCCGGACAGGTGGTCGAATATTGCGTGGCTAGCGGCAAAGCACAACGGACGCAAGCCGGGTTATTCCATGGCAGGTCCGCGTAACAATCTGCGCAAAATTCCGAGTC
>JAZFYH010000018.1:0-7932 GCA_036443475.1 Gammaproteobacteria bacterium
GGCAAAGTTGAACCAAGCGAATGGCTCGATTCGCTGCAGGGAGAACAATGGGGATACCGGCGCCGGGCACGACTTGGCGTCAAGTTCGTGCACAAGAAACAGCGTGTTCTGGTCGGATTCCGAGAACGCCGTAAACCGTATATTGCTGAAATCGACAATTGTGACGTACTCATCCCGGCTGTAGGAAAACTCATCCGTGCACTCGCGACCATGGTGGGCACCCTGTCGATTCGGGATAGGATTCCACAGATCGAAGTCGCGGCGGGAGACAATGCTACAGCACTGGTATTCCGCGTTCTAAGTGAGCCTTCAACCGATGATCTTGAGCTGTTGAGAAAGTTCTCAAGGCAGCACCGATTCCAAATCTACCTTCAATCCGGCGGCCTCGATTCTATTTTCGCGTTAGATAAACAGGATGCACCGCTGGCATATACCGTTTTTGCTACGGGCACACGGTTTGAATTTGGACCTAGTGATTTCATTCAGGTGAACGCGGAAATCAACAACAAGATAGTAAAACGCGTGCTGGAACACTTCATGTTGACATGTGAGCATAAAGTACTGGATTTGTTTTGCGGTCTGGGAAATTTCAGTTTGCCATTGGCAACCATCGCAAAAAACGTTGTCGGTATTGAGGGTGACGGCGCACTGATAAATGGCGCCAAAAACAACGCGAAACGAAACGGCATAGAAAACGCGAACTTTTTTGTCGCCAACCTTTTTGAGGATTTCAGCGATTTTTCCTGGGCGCGCCAGTCATACTCTGCCGTGCTGCTTGATCCGCCCCGGGCAGGTGCCGAACTGGTTTGTCGTCATATCGGGCAATTCAAGGCAGAACGAATAATCTACGTGTCCTGTCATCCTGCGACGCTTGCCCGCGATGCCGGAATTCTCGTTAACGAAGTGGGGTACCG
Organism: Gammaproteobacteria bacterium; assembly: GCA_036443475.1. GTDB lineage: Bacteria > Pseudomonadota > Gammaproteobacteria > Natronospirales > JAZFYH01 > JAZFYH01. The sequence goes on from JAZFYH010000018.1 coordinate 915, forward strand.
GTTGACCAGCGCGGGCATCATGGACATGTTTCCTCACACATCCCACGTGGAATCCATGGCAATATTTGACAAGCAGGCCTGATCGTAGCGATTACAGGTATTACAATGGCAGTCAGGTGAACACCGTAATGAACGAATAGGCTGCCAGCAATGACCAGACGGTCAATCAGCGTGGATTTGTCAACGCAGGCTTTGCTGCTCCATGAAGGTGAAGCGATTTTGCGCAAGTACGTAGTTTCAACGGCAAAAAACGGTGCCGGCGAAATGCGTGACAGCGAATGCACACCGCGAGGTCGACATATCATTCGAGCAAAAATAGGCGCTAGTCTGCCATACGGCGCAGTGTTGGTAAGCAGGCGACCAACTGGAGAAATCTGCTCCGACGATCTGTATCTAGATCAACCGGATCGCGACTGGATGTTGAGTCGTATTCTGTGGTTAAGCGGCGTGGAACGTGGCAGAAACCGCCTGGGTAATGTCGACACCATGCAGCGCTACATTTATATCCACGGCTGCCCTGAACAGGTGCAATTAGGTGTTCCTACGTCACACGGCTGCATTCGAATGCGGAATCGAGAAGTAATCGAATTGTTTGAACTGGTAGAAACAGGTACCGAGGTCGTGATCAGCGAGGGTGACAACGAGTGAGTCTGGGGCCGCTGATGATTGACCTGGAGGGCACGGCGCTTTCTTCCCAAGAAACCGAACTGCTTGCGAACCCACTGGTCGGTGGCGTCATTCTCTTCAGTCGCAATTTCGAAAGTGTCGATCAGCTTAAGGATCTGGTTGAGGCGGTGCACGCGCTTCGTACTCCACGGCTTCTAATCGTTGTGGATCACGAGGGAGGGCGAGTGCAGCGCTTCCATAGGGAATTTACCCCGATACCGCCCGCAGCTGAAATTGGCAAATTATTCAATACAGATCGCAGTGCCGCCCTAAAGCTTGCCAAACAGACCGGATGGTTGCTGGCGGCAGAACTGCGAGCCGTCGGCGTTGACATGAGCTTTGCGCCGGTCGTTGATATCGAAACCGGGAAAAGCAGCGTGATCGGTGATCGCGCATGGCATCGAAAGCCTGCGAGTGTCGTTGAACTCACTCGGTCATTCATCCAGGGTATGAAACAAGCGGGTATGGCTGCAACCATCAAACATTTTCCAGGTCATGGCAGCGTGAGTGCCGATTCACATCACGAGTTGCCGGTAGACGATCGTCGTTTCATTGATATCCAGCAGCGAGACATGTTGCCGTTCGAACGTCTGATACAAGATGGTGTCCCGGCTGTCATGACCGCCCACATCCGAATTCCGGATGTTGATGATTTGCCTGTGAGCTTCTCGAAACGATGGATACGCGAAGAGTTACGTCACGTTCTTGATTTTCGTGGTGCAGTATTTAGTGACGATCTATGCATGGAAGGTGCGGCATCTGTTGGCAATTTTATTGAACGAGCAAAACTAGCCTTACGCGCCGGTTGCGACATGTTGCCGGTCTGCAATTCCAGGGCAGCGGTTGTCGAGATACTGGAAGGATTGCAAGGCTATACGGATCCCGCTGCTCAAGTTAGACTCGTGCGCCTGCACGGACGGGATGGTGTCGATTGGGAGACATTGCGCGCATCGGACCAATGGAGAGAATGTCGGAGCGCAATTCAATCCATGCAGGGCGGTACATCACTGGAATTGGATTTCTGAAAGGGTGTGTAGATGAATTTCAACGAATTCTTTGAAGGCATTGGTAGCGTTCCCGGGGGGTGGTTTCTTGTTGGCAAGGTGTTTTTCGTCATCTTGTTGACCTCGGCAATAGATCTGGCTCAACGGCGCATTACTCGGCATTTGCACCGCAAAGCGGTAAACAGCATGAATCCCTGGGATGATGCCGTCACCACCGCAATCCGATTACCACTGTCGGTATTTCTCTGGGTGGTTGGCATAAACATTGCCGTTGAGCTCATTCGAACGGAGTTGGCGGTAACGCTGTTCAGTGTCGCTCCCATGTTCCGAATCATTGGCATTATTGCGGTGCTTAGCTGGTTCCTGATTCGACTGATAAAAGAGCTGGAAAAATCTTATATCGAGTCAAGGAAACAGGCAGGAATTGAAGTAGACAAGACAACTGCACACGCTATTGCCAAATTGCTCCGCTTGTCTGTAATCATCACCACTGTTCTGTTTATCTTGCAGGCTGCCGGGATCAGCATTTCAGGTTTACTGGCATTCGGTGGTGTTGGTGGCCTAGCGATTGGTTTTGCTGCACGTGAAATGCTCGCCAATTTTTTTGGCGGCCTGACTATTTATCTCGACCGACCGTTCAAGGTCGGAGACTGGATTCGATCGCCTGACCGTAACCTGGAGGGCACGGTTGAGGAAATCGGCTTGCGTGCAACAAGAATCCGAACTTTCGACAAACGTCCGGTTTATGTACCCAACGCTGTATTTAATTCGATTATTGTTGAAAATCCCTCACGTATGACCAGACGACGAATTTATGAAACCATCGGTGTGCGTTATGACGATTTTGCCGTCATGCCGAAAATTCTTGAGGAAATTCGTCGTTATTTGAAAAACCATGACGAGATCGATCAGGATGTTACGATGATGGTGAATTTCAACAGGTTTGCGGATTCGTCGCTGGAATTTTTCATATACACATTCACGAAAACAACCGAGTGGACTAAATTCCACGGAATCAAGGAAAACGTGCTGATCGAGATCGGCAAGATCATTGAAAAGCATGGTGCGGAAATGGCCTTCCCGACATCGACCATTCACCTAGCTACACCGGACCTGCAACAGGGGCCCTGAGCATGATGTCTCCGGATGAAGCGGTCCAGGTGCTGGAATCTGCTGAATTGTTGCACGACGAGCAGGCCGTGCGCGGTGCGCTGGATCAAATGGCAGCAGCCATAACGGAAAAACTCGCGCAATCGAATCCGGTAATTCTTTGCATAATGAATGGCGGTTTAATGCCATGCAGTTGGCTGGTGGAGCGCTTGCATTTTCCTTTTGAACTGGATTACTTGCATGCAACGCGCTATCGGGGTGAGACGTCCGGCGGAGAGCTTGTCTGGCAGGTGCAACCGCATATTTCGTTGACCGACCGGCAAGTATTGCTGGTGGACGATATCCTTGATGAGGGACTAACACTCGCCGGAATCATTGAAAGCTGTCGTAATGCAGGTGCTCGTGAAGTAATGAGTGCAGTGTTGGTCATCAAGCAGCACAACCGTCGGCAACCTGGAATAGAGGCCGACTTCAGGGGGCTTGAAGTGGATGACAGGTACGTATTCGGTTGTGGAATGGATTACCGAAACTACTGGCGCAATTTGAAAGCAATCTACGCGCTGAGTGATGGAGCCTGACGCATGGCAGACATTGCAATAATTGGCGGTACCGGCCTGACGCAACTGGATACACTCGAAATTGTCAGGCGTGAAGTGGTTTATACGCCATACGGTGAACCGTCCGGTCCTGTTACCCATGGCAGGTTGGATGGTAAAGACATAATTTTTCTCGCACGCCACGGTTATGGTCACACCATCCCACCGCACAAGGTGAACTACCGCGCTAACATATGGGCGTTGCGCAGCATCGGTGTCAATCGTATCGTGGCAGTTGCGGCGGTAGGTGGGATCCGTAATGACATGAAACCCGGCAGCTTGGCATTTCCGGATCAGATCATCGATTACACTTGGTCACGCCAACACACTTTTTTCGAAGAAGATCTCGAAGAGGTCACGCACATCGATTTTTCCTATCCGTACTCGCAAGAATTGCGTACCAAACTTATCCAGGCTGCCGAGGCTGCCGGGATTAATGTCGCAACCAGTGGCACGTACGGTGCGGCCCAGGGGCCTCGGCTTGAAACTGCAGCGGAGATAGACCGCATGGAAAAAGATGGTTGCGACATGGTCGGTATGACCGGAATGCCTGAAACTGCACTGGCGCGCGAGTTAAACCTGTCTTATGCATGTACGGCGGTAGTTGCCAATTTGGCAGCGGGTCGCGGCAATAAGTCAATTCATGAAGATATTTCCGAAAACCTCGATAGGGGCATGCAGCAAGTGTGGCGACTGCTCGAGTCGCTAGTTGGATTGTTGTAGAACTGCCGCGTCACCGGTTAATTCGTCTGGTACCAGAAATTCGAAATCTCGCGGTTTCACGATGGCAATAACACTGAATGCCGGATGATCAAAGTAATGAATTTCACCATTTCGCATTCTTCGACTTTGATCAAGCCGAAATCCGTAGAAATCCCTGTTGCTTGACGCATTTATTTGCGCATTGGCTTCTTCCAGTGTGATTTCACCCTCTGCCAGCAAGCGGGTCAGGTCTTGGCGAAGGGATTTTGTATCTCGAGTAATCGTGGACTCATCGAGGTCCGGCAATCGTACATCAACTGGCACGAACACAATGTCGAGATACAAGTGCAGGTAACGACTGACCGCAAGCATTGCGGTACCGTCAAGCGGGCGGCGAAGATCGATTTTTGACGGATCAAACCACGATTCCGGCAGGAAGCCCGGCTCCGTTGTTTCTTTGTCCTGTGCATCTTCTTGTACCGGTACGTCAGAAAATACAGTTTGTCGGGATTCGCCGTTCGGCTGAGATTCGGTATCGTCCTCGTCAACAGCCGGTATGTAAATTCTTACCGGCTGCGCTTCATTACGTTCCAGCGGTGGCTGGGTCCACGCGACATGCAAGAGTGGACGAAATGCACGGGAACGTCGCAGGCTAGTGAGGACACCCGCCAAAGAAAGCTCCTCATCTGCGGGAATACTGAACGGCTCCGGATACTCGAAACTGTCGTTCGCAGCGTCAGAATCATCCTCTGAACCGGTGGTCTGTACAGAAGCTTCGGACATTGCTGAATCTTCGGCGGGTTCTTCCGCGCCGCCTTCCTCACCTTCCTCGCCTTCGGGAGGCGCATACAGGTCGATGCTTTTTGTGTAGTCCGGCAGCCGGCCTGTTGGCGGCCAGGACTCTGTGTTATTGCGATTAAAATCAAGATTTTGGATGATAATTAGTTCAACGTCATACCAGCGTTCAGGTTTCTGTTGGTCCTGAGCGAGTACCAGGCCATGGGCAAAAAACAGCAATACACCGACAGGTATTCCTTTGATCATGCATGCGAGTTTACCGTTTCCTTTGTTGTGATTCACGCGGCACCTTTGCCACGCTGTTCAGGTATTGACAGGGTAGTAAGCAGGTCGTGCAGGAAATTCATCCTATCCAAGAACGTTGGCAATGACATTCTGAAACGCAGTTTCTCTTCACCATCCACTGAATAATTGCTCCCCTTGCGCTGAAGCAGGTCAATAATGGTGGTCCCATCAATGGGTGGATTGGGATAGAAGATTATACGGCCGCCTTGATCGCTCGCTTCAAGTTTGCGAATACCCAGCGGTGTTGCGCGCAGCTTAAGCGCGGTTATGTCGAACAGGCGGCGTGTTGCATCGGGGAGCAGGCCGAAACGATCGATCATTTCAACCTGCAAATCATCCAATTCCTCCTTCGACCCGGCTCCCGCAATTCTTTTATATAAAACAAGTCGGATGTGAATATCTGGTACGTAATCCCCGGGAATCAGTGCCGGTGTTCGGAGGTTTACTTCAGGTGCGTGCCGGTAACTGGCGTCATCATCCGAAAACTGTCCGGATTTCAGCGCGGCAACTGCTCTCTCCAGTAACTCGCTGTACAGTGAGAATCCTACTTCCTGGATTTGACCACTTTGCTCTTCACCAAGCAGTTCACCCGCACCTCTAATTTCAAGATCATGCGTAGCCAGTGTGAAACCAGCGCCCAGATCCTCCATGGACTCAATTGCCTCAAGCCGTTTAACTGCATCGGCTGTTATGACAGCACGCGGTGGTGCAAACAGGTATGCATATGCGCGGTGGTGTGAACGGCCGACCCGGCCGCGCAGCTGGTGGAGTTGTGCCAGACCAAATCGGTCAGCGCGATCGATAACAATTGTGTTGGCGGTTGGAACATCAATTCCCGATTCAATAATTGTTGAGCAAACCAGAACATTGAATCGCCGGTGGTAAAAATCCAGCATGACACGTTCGAGTTTCGATTCTCGCATCTGGCCGTGAGCCACCCGGACGTTCGACTCTGGTACAAGATCAGCAATTTTCTTTGCCATTTTGTCGATGGTTTCTACCTTATTGTGCACAACATAAACTTGTCCACCACGCCGGATTTCCCGCCGTACCGCTTCCTGGACGAGTACATCATTCCATTCTGTCACAAATGTTTTGATAGACAGTCTTTCTACGGGTGGAGTTGCAATGATTGAAAGATCACGTATACCAGACAAAGATATATTCAATGTTCGCGGAATTGGTGTTGCCGTCAACGTCAATACGTCAACTTCAGCGCGTATATTCTTCAGGATTTCCTTGTGTCGTACACCGAAGCGGTGTTCTTCATCAATAATCAAAAGACCCATTTGTTTGAAACGCACTCGATCCGAAAGTAGTGCATGTGTGCCAATCACAATATCGACGGTCCCATCTTGAATGCCCCGCAGAATAGTTTTCTGCTGTTTCGCAGAACGGAATCTTGACAGCATTTCAACTTTTATCGGCCAATCGGCAAACCGGTCACAGAAGTTCTGATAATGTTGCTGCGCGAGTAAGGTGGTGGGCACTAGCACCGCTACCTGCCTATTTCCCTGGGCCGCAACAAAGGACGCTCGCAGGGCAACCTCGGTTTTGCCGAACCCAACGTCACCGCAAACAAGTCGATCCATGGGCTTACCACCCGCCATGTCCCCCAACACATCATCGATCGTAATTTTCTGATCGGTTGTTTCCTCGAATGGGAACGCTTCAACAAAAGCCTGGTAGTCGTGCTCAATTATTGGGTACGCATAACCTTCCCGCACGGCCCGCCGGGCATAAAGATCAAGTAGCTCCACTGCAGCGTCACGGGCTTTTTCCGCAGCTTTCTTTTTGGCGCGCGACCATTGGTCACCACCCAGCTTGTGCAGGGGCGCATTATCGGGGTTGGTTCCG
>JAZFYH010000019.1:0-16164 GCA_036443475.1 Gammaproteobacteria bacterium
AATGTCCTGTGCAAGTTTTGCACGTACATTGCTGAACAATGCATTGCCGGCGTCACGCAGTCTTGTGTCTGCCGCACGCAACGCAGCAAGAGCATTGCCTACGTTGCTTCGCAGTAGCAGTTCGTCATTTGCAACTTGCACCAGGTAACGCGCTTCGATGCGCGCTAGCGACGTATTGCCACCCAAAGCTGCCTGCTGTAACGATTCGATGGCCTGCTCAGTCTGCGAAATTCGATCGCTTAATTGAACCCTGTTGCGAACGGAACTCGCTGCAATTTCATCCAACTGTTGTGTCGTAGCCAGTGCGTCCTGCATGGTACGAATGCTGTTTTCAAGCTGGCGTTGCGAGGCCTTGAGCGAAGCATTATCGGCACTGGTTGAGAGAATAGTTGACTCGAATTCCTGCCAAAATTTCCAGCCGGCAAACGCCGCGGCACCGCCGATTATCAAAACAGTGACAAGTAACAAACCGATCAGTCCACCGCCCCGTCGTGTCGCGCGGGGGTTGCTTACCGATGATGAATCCTGATCTTTTTTTGATTTTGGATCAGGCGTGTTTACCGGCTGGTTCATGATTGCTCCTGTTTTCCAGACTTCCGCCCGGCTGCAACAAGTACAGCAGCGAACATGTCATCGTCCTCGGCACTGTCGGCGACTACAGGCGACAGCGTGATTTTCAATTCATTACACAATTTAATCATACGGGTCGTTGGGACAACCAGTTGTGATCCGTGGAGCAGCTCTTTTTCTCCGGTTTTCAGCAACTTATTCAAGTTTTCAAGCGCTGCACGACTGTGTGTGGTAACGAGTTGAATATTACCGTTTTGCCAGGCAGCGAGTAACGGCGCGGTGTTCACCGTGGGTAGCGCACGTTTATAAACTTCAAGAGCAGTAACGCGTATACCACGCTTTTCGAGCGCTTCCTGCAACAGGTTCCGGCTTTCCTGCCCGCGCAAGATGACGGTAGAGCGAATCGCCGGGTCGTGCAACATCGCGAGAGCCAGTATGCCCTCGGAGCCGGCGATCTCAGGGACGTAATCTACGGTGAACCCGGCTTTTCTCAAAGCGGCCGCGGTTGCTTTGCCCACGGCAATCATGGGTGAGTGTGGATTGCTGCCGGCAAGCCGATCAAACACCTGCGCGCCATACTTAACGGCGTTGCTGCTGGTCACGATCAATGCATCCACGGAGGGCAGATCGTCCGTAGGCGCCTCACACGGCTGAATTTCAATAGTGGGAAACGAGATAACGCTGCCGCCTGAACGCTCGATACGTTCACAAAACCCGGATGTTTGTGAAGCCGGGCGCGTGACCAGCACACCAATTCCTGCAAGGGGTTTTTGTTCAGTCACTGTCACCGCTCGCTTCGATCAGGCGTGCTGCGCCCGAATCAAGCAGCTGTTCACCCAGTCTGGTACCCAACGCTTCGGCATCGCTTGCACGGCCCGCAATGTTGTCGCGTAGAATTTCAGAGCCGTCCTGGCTGCCGACCAGTGCACGCAGCTCAAGACGATCCCCGGAAAGTTCACCATAAACGGCGACGGGGGTGTTGCAACCGCCACAAAGCTTTCGGCTCACAGCGCGTTCCCCAGCGGTAACGGTCCACGTATCAGCATGATTGATTTTCCCTAGCAGCTCGTTCGTGGCTTCATCATCCAGACGACATTCAATACCGATTGTTCCCTGGCATACAGCGGGGAGACTCACTTCCGGATCAAGTGGTTCACGAATGCGGTCCGCCAGATTCAGTCTATTCAGTCCGGCTACTGCAAGCACGATTGCATCGAATTCTCCGTCGTCTAATTTACGCAACCGGGTATGCACATTGCCACGCAACAAGCCGACGGACAGATCCGGCCTTGCGTGTTGCAATTGGCAACGTCTGCGCAAACTTGATGTGCCTAGTGTCGAATTTTTGGGTAATTCCAGAAAATGTTCGAACCGGTTGGATACAAACGCATCGCGAGGGTCATCCCGTTCCAACACCGCTGCAATATGCATCTCACTTAAAATATCTACAGGAACATCTTTCATTGAGTGTACGGCAATGTCTGCGCGTTGCTCGAGCAGCGCGATTTCGAGTTCCTTGATGAACAAACCCTTGCCACCTTGCTTCGCCAATAAAGTTTCAAGTTGCCGGTCGCCGCTGGTGCTCATTGGCAGTACCACGACTTCAATGCCGGGGTTTGCAGCAGACAGATGTTTTGCCACGGTGTTGGCTTGCCAGAGTGCAAGTTGACTCTTGCGTGTCGCGATTCGCAGGGTATTACGCATGTGACCTGTCTGTTTAGGAAACGGAATAGTGACCGGGAGATAATTATACGCTTTTTAGCGACCGCGGATTGCGCGACGAACTTCGGGAACCATTCGACGGCTCACCTCAATTTGCCTTTCGCACTTGCGCAACTTCAGGCTGAAATGTCCACGGGTATCCTTGTCGAGTGACTCGATTCTGGCCGGGTCGACCAAAGCGTTTCTGTGCACCCGCAGAAATCGCAAGCCGAATTCACTTTCCAGCGATTTCAGCGAATCCTCGATGAGCACCTCACCTTCCTCGTAGCATACTGTTACGTATTTTTGTTCTGCAAGAAAATAAATGACCTGCGCTATCGGTACGACGCGAAGTTCATCACGCACCCTTGCGCAAATGTGCTGCCGCGTACTCACTTCACTGGCGTGCTCCTGTAAGGCATTGCGCTGTGCCTGATTCGGGCGAGCAGCATATTCCAGTGCTTGTAAAAGCTTTTCATGGCGAATCGGTTTTAATAGATAGGCAATGGCTCTCGCATCGAACGCCTGCAGGGAAAATTGATCGTAGGCGGTGGTAAAAATCACGGCTGGCGGGGTCTCCAGTTGCGCAAGGTGGCGGGCGGTTTCCAGTCCATCCATTATCGGCATGCGAATGTCTAGAAGGATGAGGTCCGGCATCTCCCGTTCAGCAGTTTGCAGGGCTTCGACACCATTTGTCGCTTCACCCACCACGGTCACGTTGGAAAGATCCTGCAACATGGTGCGCAACCGTTCCCGTGCCGGTGCTTCGTCATCAACAATCAGAATTTTCATTATTGCCGCTATCGCTTTAAGTGGTCACGCCGATCTCGCACGCATGTCAACGTTAAAACATGTGCCGAACCCTGCCAAGTTTCCGTTGTTACAAGGAATGTATCAAGTGCTAGAGCTGGAGAACAGTTCTTGTTTTACGCGAAACAGCGAAGAAATATCTTCATCGCCAAAACCTTTTTCCACCAGCCGCTGGTAGTGAATCAAAGTCATTTCAACTATCGGGAGTTGTACGCCATGCACGGCCGCCATATCACGACAAATGTTCAAGTCCTTACTGTGTAAGGTAACGCGAAAACCGAGTGGATATTCATTGCGAATCATATTCGGGCCGCGGTTTGCCAGAAACCAGGAACCCGCAGCCCCTCCACCTAGCGCATCGATAACCTTTTCCAGCGGCAGCTTCTCTGCCGCGGCAAAAGCTAATGCTTCGCTGACAGCTTGATTGATTCCAGCAACTGCGATCTGGTTAACCGCTTTAGTTGCCTGCCCGCTTCCTACCGCACCTATGTGAACAATTCGCTTGCCCATTGCATTAAGGATTGGCATGGCTTTTGTAACATTGTCTATCTCACCGCCAACAATGATGGAAAGCGTGGCGTTATGCGCCCCCTCTGTGCCGCCGGAAACTGGACAGTCGAGAAAACCGATATTTTGGTCAGCCAGCATTTCAGCGGCCTGGCGCGCTGTTGCCGCCGCGACAGTGGAACAATCAATAACCAGTGCGCCGCTCTCAAGGGACCGACAAAGCTCGCCAACAACTTCAAGCACGTCAGCGTCAGCGCTGACACAAAGCACACAAACATCCACATTGCTGGCCAGTTGCTTGATGCTTCCGGCTGCAAGGCACCCGGTTTCGCTCGCAAGGGATTGTGCCTTGTCGGGAGTTCGATTCCAGGCGGCCACCAATAGCCCGGTCTGGTGCAGATTTCTCGCCATGGCCATGCCCATGGCGCCAAGTCCAATGAATCCGATTTTCATCAATCCGTCCTCCGCCGGTCCGCGCCAGTAAACTACTTTTCCAAGTAGGTGTACCCGGCCAGTCCGTCTTCAAGTTCAGCGAGATATTGTTGGCGCTGGGTTTCCGACAAGCCAGCCTGTGTTGCCCTGTCGCGATAACGGGCAAGCAGTTTGTCACGATCGTAATGAACGTACTGCAACAATTCATCAGCCGTATCTCCGCTCTCAGGCAGAGAAAATTGGACGTTGCCATGTTTGTCAATTTCAACATTCACGGAATCGGTGTTTCCAAAAAGGTTATGCATGTCACCCAGCGTTTCCTGGTAGGCACCGACCATGAAAATCCCGATCAAGTAATCTTCATTTTCACGCAAGCCATGCAACGGCAACGTGGATTCAATACGATCGCTGTCCACATAGTGCTTGATCCTGCCATCCGAATCGCAGGTCAAATCCTGCAAGATCACACGACGATCAGGCGGTTCATCAAGCCGGTGTAATGGCATGATGGGAAATACCTGATCAATAGCCCATATATCGGGCAATGATTGGAATATCGAAAGATTGCAGAAATACTTGTCAGCCAATTTTTCATTCAGCTCATCCAGTATTTCCCGGTCTGCGCTTGAGTCAGGTTGCAATTGGGCGGAAATTTTTTTGCAGACAGCACTGTAAATATGTTCGGCGCGCGCTCGTTGTTCCAAGTCGAGCACACCGTGCGTATACATAGTCTGTACTTCACTTATCCAGTGAAGCGCATCCTGATAAATTTCCCTCGCCGGGTGACTGCCAGTATTCAATAAGCATTCCCATAGATCGGAAAGAATCACGGGGTCATTTCCACCCGGTTCTTCTGGTGCGTCCAAAGTAGAGGTTTCGGAATCAATGATATTGGTAACGATCAATGCATGGTGTGCAGTAATGGCTCTGCCTGATTCGGTCACAATATTTGGCGGCGAAATACCGTGTTCGGCACAGGATTCCGCCAAGGAATGAACCACAGTATTCGCATACTGTTCAATCGAGTAATTGATGGAACACTCGCTGCGTGAGTGCGTCCCTTCATAATCCACACCCAAACCACCACCAACATCTATGATTTTAATATTTACGCCCAATTTACTCAGTTCAACCAGGGCACGTACTGCTTCACTGAGCCCCCGTTGAATGTCCTGAATGTTGGCGACCTGTGAGCCGAGATGGAAGTGCAGGAGTTCAAGCCAATGCATCTTTCCTGCGGCGAGCAAGTACTCAACGGCCCGCAATAACTGCGCGGCGGAGAGTCCAAACTTCGATTTTTCTCCGCCAGTGTCCTGCCATTTTCCCGGGCTGATACAACTTAGTCGGACACGTACACCAAGCATGGGCTCAACACCGAGCGCGGCAGCCTCTTCCAGTATCAGTGGAATCTCAGAAAGTTTTTCTATAACGATGTACACCTGGTAACCAAGACTTTGACCAATAAGTGCGAGCCGGATGTACTTGCGGTCTTTGTATCCATTGCAGACGATGATTCCGCCCGGTCGAGACAACGCCAGTACAATCATTAATTCAGGTTTGCTACCTGCTTCAAGGCCGGACTGATTGCTGCCGGAATCGAGAATATCTTCGACCACCATACGCTGTTGGTTGACCTTGATGGGATACACGGCTGTAAAAGAGGCGGTGTATTCATGGTTTTTCATTGCGCTCGAAAAGGCGCCACACAATGTACTCACACGGTCACGAATGATGTCGCCGAATCGGAACAGGATTGGGAGTCGCAAGCCTTGCGCTTGAGCGAGTTGGGCCAGTTCAAAAAGATCGACGCACTGTCTGCCTGGATCCCGATGTGGGTAGACCACTACGCGGCCATTCTGATTAACGCCCACATAGCCTTCTCCCCATTGCGAGGCGTTGTAAATACGGCGGTTCGCTTCAATGATTGACTGGCTCACAATTCGTTCCTGCCCAAAAGCCGGAACAGCGTAGTTGAATCGCTGCGCTAAGAAAAGCTCAACGGTGGCGTTATACTTCGCCGGTCCGCCCGTGGAGGAAAAACGTGATCAATGACAACGGACTGTGGTTTACAGAAATTTGCGAAGAAGGCGGTTCGGCCCTCTCGCTGAAGATCAGGGCCAAACTTCACGAGGAGCAGACTCAGTACCAGAAGATCGAAATCTTTGAGACAGAGTCGTACGGCAATCTTATGGTGATTGACGGTTATGTAATGCTTACCGCCCGGGACAACTTTGTTTACCATGAAATGATGACACATCCTGCAATGTTCACGCATGCGGATCCACGTAATGTCGTGATTATTGGAGGGGGGGATTGCGGCAGCCTGAGGGAAGTTCTGAAACACCAAACCGTTGAAGAAACCTGGCAGGTTGAGATTGACGAACGTGTAACGAGACTATCCGAAAAATATTTTCCTGAATTGTGTGAATCGAATCATGATCCACGTGCGCATTTTTATTTTGGCGATGGTATCAAGTGGATGGAAGAGTCGCGGGATGAAAGCGTAGACATAATCATTGTCGATAGCACGGACCCAATTGGCCCAGCAGAGGGCTTATATGCCGAACCGTTTTACCGGGAATGCATTCGTTCCCTGAAAAAAGGCGGTATTCTGGTGCAGCAAAGTGAATCACCGCTCCTACACATGGACATTCTGCGTGGTATGCGTAAGGGGATGAATGCAGCAGGATTTGAAGACGTAAAATCGATCGGATATCCGCAAACCACTTACCCTTCAGGCTGGTGGTCTGCCACGTTGGCAAGAAAGGGAATGTTTATCGACGGCTTCCGGGAAGCGGAAGTCGACCTGGATAAATTTGGGACTAACTACTACACGCCAGACGTACACAGAGCGGCTTTTGCCATGCCTGCCTTTTTCAAATGGGCATTGGAAAAAGAAGAGAACTGACTGTTCTTAATTGCATAGCTCGCTAACTGCATCTTTTGCTTCTTGTTTGACGCGATCCTCATCTTCATCGGATAAATAAGTCTTGTTTCCCTGTTCGTCAATCTCATGGATTTTTTTCATCCACACGACACTGTCATAACGTTCGCGTGCGGCTTCACACTGTTGTTTTCGCTCGCGCTTTTCTGCGGCAGAGTCGGCGCGTGCCTTTGCAAGTTCCTTACGGGAGGCTTCGAGTGATTCAAGTTGCTTGCGGCGGTCTTCGGCTAACTGTTCACCGGTTACGTTGGATTTGGTTACCTTTAACTCGAGGGGTTCAGCGTTCTGATCAGGCGGGGGCTGGTCTGTGAAATGTACCTTGCCATCTTCATCAACCCAGCGATAAACCTGCGCGAACGCATGTTGTTGTATCAAAGCAAACGCCAAGAGAACGAGTAGGCCAATGTATTTCATGTTCATGGACAGTTAGCGGCGATTTGTTGCTGGACTTTCAGTTTTTCTGCCGCGGCTTCGTCTTTAGACAAGAAGCGTTCCGTACCGTCAGCCTGTTTTTCAACCAGATAGGGAGCATCTTCGTACTTATTAAGCACAGCACGTGCGAGATCACATTCCTGTTTCTTAAGCTGCAACTGTCCTTTCTTGACCGGATCTTCTTCCGCAGCGATTTGATCATCGAGACTGCTCAAGGTGGAAGAGTCGCTGGTTGATTTGGCGGAAGACGCGGGACGGATCACCCGAATTTCTACGCGCTCAGCCTGTTCAACAGGCTTGTCGCTGTAGTGGACCTTGCCGTCCTCATCCACCCAGCGATACACCTGGCCCGAGGCCACTGCCGGAAGAATTCCGAATATCACCAACAACAGGGCTTTCTTCATAGTTTCTGGCACCACATTATTTACTCCACTATTTATAGCGCAACGCGACCTAGATATCAGCCGTCACTTCACACTATAAGGCATCAGCGTCTGTGTCGCCGGTTCGGATCCGTATTGCCTGTCGCAGGTCGGTAACGAATATCTTGCCGTCACCTATCTTTCCCGTCTTGGACGCTTTGACGATTGCTTCGACAACCTGATCTTCAAGCTCGTCCGGAATGGCCAGTTCTATCTTGACCTTGGGGAGAAAATCCACCACGTATTCAGCACCCCGATAAAGTTCGGTATGACCTTTCTGTCTTCCAAACCCACGTACTTCCGTAACGGTAATTCCCTGTACACCGATATCAGACAGTGCCTCCCGAACGTCGTCTAGTTTGAATGGTTTGATGATGGCGGAAATCATTTTCATAATAAACGCTCCAAACGCCGCTTCAACCGCATCACACATTTTAGCAAAAATATGGTCGTTTGCTTGGTCTATAATAGCTGTCAAGTTACCCGACCGGGATTTAGGTATGGCGATAGATCCGAAAATACTTGATGACCTTGCGCAAAAGCTTGTGGGCATCGTGCCTGCGGGAGTGCAACAGGTGCGCAATGATCTGGAAAAGAATTTCAGGGCCATACTTCAATCGATGCTTGGGCAGCTTGACCTGGTAACGCGCGAAGAGTTTGACGTTCAAAACAAGGTGCTTGAACGAACCAGGAGTAAACTCGAAAAAATTAATACCCGTCTAGCGGATCTGGAAGCTTCACTACAGAAAATCGGCTCACGAAAGAAATCTAAATAATGACTTAACGGCCATCTGAAACATGGAATTGTTCCGGTATACAAGGACGTATAAATATGGCACTTGCGACGCTTCACAGTCGCGCGCAACAAGGAATTGATGCGCCCGCTGTCCAGGTAGAAGTACATCTCGCAAACGGTTTACCCGGCATGACAATTGTTGGTCTGCCGGAATTGGCTGTGCGTGAAAGCAAAGACCGGGTGCGCAGCGCAATAGTCAATTCCGGTTTCGACTACCCGACCCGGCGCATCACGGTAAATCTAGCACCGGCTGATTTGCCGAAAGAGGGTGGGCGGTTCGATTTACCCATTGCTCTGGGAATACTCGCGGCATCCAGGCAATTGCCGTTGAATAAATTCAACACTTACGAATTCTTGGGTGAGCTGTTGCTGGATGGCAGCCTGCGACCGGTACGCGGCGCACTACCAGCCGCGATAGCCTGTGGTGCGGCTGGTAGGGGAATCGTATTACCGGATGAAAACGGTGTTGAGGCCGCACTGGCCAACAACGTCTGTGTGTTTGCTGCACGCACATTGCCGGAAGTTTGCGCTCATCTGAATGACGTACAGCTATTGTCCAGGGTGCCTGCTACGCGGATTGATACAGACGTTGAACCGGAAGAAGATCTGGCTGACATTCGCGGTCAGCATCGGGCCAGGCGTGCACTTGAGATAGCCGCCGCCGGTGGACACAGCTTACTCATGATTGGTCCGCCGGGAACCGGTAAGAGTATGCTGGCCCGACGACTTCCCGGCATTCTTCCACCGCTAGAAGAAAGCGAAGCGCTGGAGGTGGCGGCACTTGGGTCATTGAACTTCTCGCCTTTACGTGATGGAAATTGGCGTCGACCGCCGTTTCGATCGCCGCATCACACCGCATCGGCGGTCGCGTTGGTTGGTGGCGGTTCGAACCCGAGACCGGGCGAAATATCCTTGGCGCATCACGGTGTGCTGTTTCTGGATGAATTCCCTGAATTTGATCGCCGCGTACTCGAAGTGCTACGCGAACCGTTAGAAAGCGGTGAAGTCATCATTTCGCGCGCAGCACGCCAGGCGAGATTTCCGGCACAGTTTCAACTGGTGGTGGCAATGAACCCGTGCCCCTGCGGCTATCACGGTGATCCATCAGGACGCTGTCGTTGCACACCAGAGCAAATTCACCGTTACCGGGCGCGTGTATCGGGCCCATTGCTGGATCGCATTGATTTGCACGTGGAGGTGCCGCGTTTGACTGCAGCCGAACGTGCATTGATGAGCAGCAGTGAAAGCAGCCGGTCAGTACGCACTCGTGTCGCGGCTGCAAGACAGGTGCAGCGTGCACGGCAATCCAGCGCAAACGCCCGCTTGACCCGCAACCGAATGATTACCTGCTGTCAGCCGGGTCGTACCGGCCAGATGCTGCTGGAGCGTGCGACAGATCGACTTGGCCTGTCTGCCCGCGCTTACGATCGGATTCTTCGTATCGCCAGAACAATCGCGGACCTGTCCGGCTGTAGCAGCATCGGGGACGATCACTTGGCGGAAGCAATTCATTATCGGCAGTTGGAGCGCCGCCCCCCGATCTAGCCGCATCGCAGT
The DNA here is from genome assembly GCA_036443475.1 of Gammaproteobacteria bacterium. Classification (GTDB taxonomy): domain Bacteria; phylum Pseudomonadota; class Gammaproteobacteria; order Natronospirales; family JAZFYH01; genus JAZFYH01. The sequence continues at coordinate 10,172 of JAZFYH010000019.1, forward strand.
TGTATAAAAAAGCCCGCTCGCGCGATTTTTTTATGCAAGGTTGCGCGTTATCCAGTCATCCGTTTGCAGGCCAGTTTCTTTTTGTAGTGCTGCGAGATCATCGCGGAAAAATTCGATCAAGTTATTGCGCTCTTCAAGGGTCAGTACCGGAATGCTTACGCGCTTTGCGTTCAACGCCCGGTACAAGTCCGAGAGTCGCAATTGCTTATAAAATGTAATCAGCCGGCCAAGATGGTGTCGTTTCAGCCAACCGTGAACTGCTATGCGCTGTCGTTCTAGGGTCTTGCTGCGGCTTTCGATGGTTTTGCCAACCGTCTTGTCGATATTGCGAGGAACGAAATCTTCATCAATGCCCAGAAAACTGTATAGCTGTTGTGCGACATTAACAGCATTATTCCGGATATCGTCCTGCCTGAGCAAAAACAATTGCTCACGTGGAAAATGTTCAAGAAACGGCGTGAGACATTCGAAATATTTACCGTTGTGCACCAGGCCCGGGTACTGGTCGATAGCCTGCATAAAGGAACAGTCTGCCTCGCCACGCTGGCGTTTCCAGCGGTATTCGGAGAACGCCCTATCAACGGGATCGCGCAACACCGCCACCAATTTGATTAACGGATTGAAAGCTGCAATCCGCGGCGCGGCGACCCGGCTGCGGGAAAGGTACGAAACGGAAAATTCTCCGGCAACACGGTGCCCAACCCTCGCGAAGTGTTCAAGGTACCAGGCATTACCGCGCTCAAACTCACTGGTGAAATAATTTATTTCTTTGCCATGCGCAATAAATATTTCCGGATGCGTTGCAAGCGTCTCGGCACACCAGGTGGTGGCCGATTTTATTGCACCGATTCCGAGAAACGCAGGTCCTGCCGACAAGTCGTTCACCGTTGCAAATAAGAAGCCGCCCAATCGGGCGGCGCAGAATAATCCCTCTTGACCAATCGTGCTACTGGCTGTTTTCTACCATGTATTCGACTGCAGCCTTGACGTCCGCATCCGAAAGATCCGCCCGTCCACCCTTGGGCGGCATGAGACCGGATGTGCCCTGGTAGCCGTTAATCGCTTGCTCCACCAAGGTATCCGCGCCATGGGCGACACGATCTTTCCACGCCGCAGCATCGCCAAACTTGGGTGCACCCGCAATGCCCATACCATGACACACCGCACAGGCACCCTCGTAGATTGCCTTACCGTCGGCGGCCTGGGGTGCGGCACTTGGCGTTGTGGTGGTGGCTACTGCACTACCACCAACATCAGGGTCGCCTTCCAGTCGCACTGAACCCATGGGCTGCAAACGTTCATTGGTTTGCGCCTGGGCAATGAGGCTTTCCTTCGACAGGTCGCCGATATAAGTATCGCCCAAGTAATTAGCCAGGAAGAACATCGCCACTGTGAACAGCACCAAGGAGCCAAGTATCAGCATGAAGGTATCGAAGAATTTCTTGTCATGATCCATGAATTTGTCCCCAAACCCGATGTGTTCTTTTGCGGGTGTCGATTATAGACTGTATTACCCCCGGGTTAATAAGGGTTATTCCAGGCGGATTCGGTAGACTTCGGTCAGTGAGGTCAATTTGCGCCGGGCAAGTTCTAGCGCATGCTGGGTCAGGGGAACCATGCCACCCTCACGCGCGCGTTGGTGCAGCAGGGCGGTTGGCGAATCGGAAAGCATGGCCTCCCGAATCCCTTCGTCCACGCGCAATAACTCATAGGTCATGATGCGACCATGGTAGCCGGAGTCGTCACATTCTTTGCACCCGGCGCCGCGGTAGAAAACTTCATTTTCCCCAATTCCCAGTTCCTCGCGCAGCGATTCATCCATCGGTTCTTCCTTTAGGCAATGTTCGCAGTTGCGGCGTACCAGTCTCTGAGCGACGACACCCAGCAATGTGGAGGACAAGACGTACGGCTCAATGCCCATCTCTATGAAGCGGGTTAGTGCACCACAGGCGTTCTTGGTGTGCAGGGTTGAAAGAACGAGGTGCCCGGTCAACGCACTTTCAAGCGCAATGGATGCGGTTTCCCGATCACGAATTTCACCAATCATTATTACGTCCGGGTTGTGGCGCAGAATGTGCTTCAAAGCCTTGGCAAAGGTGTAACCGATACCAGGATTGATCTGGATCTGTTCCACTTCGTCGATCTGGTACTCCACCGGGTCTTCAACCGAAAGGATTTCCAGATTGCGGCCGATCAATTCATGCAAACACGCGTATAGCGTGGTTGTCTTGCCGGAACCAGTAGGACCGGTAACAAGAAGCACCCCGTTGTTTCGTTGCAGCATATGCTGCAGATTTTTTTCGTCTAGTTCTTCAATACCGAGATTGGTAATGGATTCAACGGCCGCTGTGGCATTCAAGACGCGTATAACGACACTTTCACCCTTGACGGTCGGCATCGCAGAGACGCGGAAATCGATGTCCTTACCCAGCTCGGGCATGTGTATTCGACCATCTTGCGGCAACTTGCGTTCTGTCATGTCCATCTTGCCCATGATTTTGATTCGCGCCACAATCGCGGGTAACAACAGGAGGCTGAAATTACGTATTTCCGTCAGCACACCGTCAATACGGAAAAGTAATTGAACGCGCTCCGATAATGGTCGAACGATGACATCGGAAGCGCGTCGTCTGACGGAATCGATAAGTATTTCGTTGACCAGCTTGACGATTGGCTGCTCCTTGCTGAGCTTTTCGTTTTCCAGGAATGCTTTTTCTTCGTCAGTTATCTTCTCCGCCTGGTCGCGTTCGGCGTCGGTGAAATTCTTTTCAATGTCGATCGAAACCTCGTAATGTTTCTCGATCGCCCAATTGATGTCATCCGGTGTGCTAATGACAAATTCGATGTGACGACCTGAAATAAAACGGACAATATCGTTGGTTTCCGAATTCGTCGGGTCATCAGTAGCGACAACAAGTCGTTCCTGGTACAGGGCAATTGGGAAAACGTTATGCGCCTGGCAGATGGTTACCGGAAGCAAAAGCAGTGCTTCGGGCTGCACCTCATACTTGCGCAGTTCTAGGGCCGGAATACCCAGCTTTCTTGCCAGTGTCAGCTTCAGTTGATCCGCGGAAATGACTTCGTGATCAACCAGAATCTGACCAATTTTCTTTGAACGGTCAGCTTGTTGTGCCTTGAGCGCGCGTTCAAGCTGACCTTCGGTAATGATGCCTTCCTTGATAAGTGCTTCGCCAATTTTTACTGACCTGCCAGCCAGTGTTTCGCGCCCGGTTAGGTTGAGGTATTTGTGCAGTTCGTCGGCGCTGACAACGGCGGTCTCCTGCAGGTACTCTCCCAGTCGCTTGTCGCGCGATTTCGATTGCGAATCGATAGCCTCCCGCAGCGTTTCGGCATCCAGCTGCTGGGTTTCGATCAGCGCATCACCCAGCAATGGTCCAACCTGATGACTTGCAATGGATGTGTGCGGAACGTAAAGGCGGTGAATTTCGTTATCGTTTGTCAGGCGGAAAAGATGCAGGCCAGCTGAATCAATCTGATGTGTCCGGGTGAGACCTTCAATAACATTGCCATCGTGAAATTCGACACGGAACGATTTGTCGATCTCTATATCATCCGCACTCAAGCCAGCGAGCCCTTTACCGTTACCGGCAATAACTGCAGGAATCGGGAGTTGGAATTGTACGTAACGTAATTTGTCCAATGGAACCTGTATGCCTTCCCAGGTTTCTTTTTCACGCACACCGATCTGGCCTTCACCAATACTGAGAAACAGCAGGTTGCCTTCAACGTACTCGTCGTCAGTCAACCAGACGCCAACTTTAGCGTTGCTAAGAATTTCCTCTTCGGCAGTGACCGCGAGCGGCGCTGCTGGCAGATCAATTAGCTGCGTGGTCATTTTGGCTCGGGATTTCCCTGGGTTGGCCGTAAATACCTCCCCATTCTAGGCTATTTTTCTGTTATATCCGACAGTTAGCGGTGGAATTAAAAAATATTTTGGACTTTGATTAACAAATTATGCAGCGCCCATCAGACCCACGTAAAGCGCGTACAAGCTGAAGGAATCCAGCAAGCCATGGGTCAGGACTAATTCCCAGAGATTGCGACCGTTAAGAAGTACACTAGGTCGAAGACAAAGCTTACCGCAGTCGCTTGCACGCGCCGGTTCTGCCCAGGTAAAGAGAACCCAGTCCAAAAGCTGCTGCCTGTATCAGGCTAGCGGCAGTCCAAGCTTGAGACGAACCGCCAAAGCCCATAGCAAGTCGGTTAAGAATCATTCCGCGAAAAAGCATTTCCTCGCCAAATGACACCGCGCCCCAAGCGTAATGATCAGCATGTAGAGGAAATACGGCAGATTACCGTGAATCGGATCCAGACCAGACATCTTTGTGAAGAAAAACAACACCGAACCGCTTAAAATCAACCAGTTGCGAAAACGAAGGGCGCTCACTTTGAACTTCACGCCGCGAAACCTAGCCTTGCTTGCGATTGGTCTGTTTTTGCTTGGTGCTGGTATGTTCGCCTGGTTCTTGAAACCAATCCCCGTATTCAGTGAGATGGATGGTCGCACAGCATCGGCAATCGAAAGTGAATACGCGGATTACTTTCCCGCTTACGCGCTCGATATTTACACGGGTGATCTGGAAGAACTGAAGAAACGCAAGGTCATCAGGGCGCTGGTGACACCCAGCCTGACCGATTTTTTTCTTGCCGACAAGAGGATCATGGGACTGCAAGCGGAGATACTCGAGCATTTCGAGGAATTCATTAACAAGGACGTAAGAAATCCTGCCAAGAAAATAAACGTTGTATACATCCCAGTTCCATTTGAGCAGATGATCCCGGCTTTGGTCGAGGGGCGCGGTGACATTGCCGCGGCATTGTTGACGGTTACATCCGAACGCGAGGAACGCGTTGACTTTATCTCGGGTCGATCAACGGCGGTGGATGAATTGCTCGTTACACATGTCAGCGTTCCGGAAATATCCAGCGTTGACGATTTGTCCGGTGAAAGCGTTTACGTGTTACGCGGCAGCAGCTACGTCGGGCACCTACAGGAAATGAACGAGGAATTCGTGGAAAAGGGTCTTGAGCCCATGCATATTGTCGAGGCTGATCCGAATTTGCACACGGAAGATATCCTTGAATTGGTCAACGCCGGCGTCATTCGAATGACTGTCGTGGATCATTACCTTGCCGAACTGTGGTCTCGCGTATTACGCGAAATGCGCGTTTACAACGAAATAAAAATCAATAAGGGCGGTTACGTTGGTTGGGCGATACGCAAAGACAGTCCCGAATTGACACGAATCCTTAAAGAATTCTCCAGCACAATCAAACGTGGGACTCTGTTGGGGAACATTCTTATCCAGCGTTACTTCGGCACGACGCGTTGGATAGGGAACCCGAATGTCCAGAAGCAACGAAAAAACGTTGAACACATCATGCTGTTGTTCCAGAAGTATGGTGCCCAATACGGTTTTGACTGGTTGGCGCTCGCGGCACAGGCCTACCAGGAATCCGGTTGGGAGCATGACTCGAAGAGCCATCGAGGTGCAGTAGGAATCATGCAACTATTACCCAGTACCGCTGCGGATCCAAAGGTCAATATTTCGGACATAAGCAATCTTGAAAACAATATTCACGCTGGTACAAAATATATGGCATTTCTGCTTGACCGGTATTATTCCGATGAGGAAATGTTTGCAACCGAGGACCAACTGGCATTCTCCTGGGCCGCGTATAATGCGGGACCTGCGAAAGTGCGGCGGATCAGGGCACTTACCGAGGAAATGGGACTCGATCCAAATCGATGGTTTCATAACGCGGAATACGCCGCGCAGAAAATAACTGGCAGAGAAACGGTGCACTACGTGGCAAACGTGTACAAATACTACGTGGCTATGCGACTAGGCATAGATGTTTCAAGCCATCGGCGATGAAATATTCTGCGTGGACCGCGACAAAAGCGACTGATAAAATTTCGGCCCTTTCAACAGGCGCTCGTAGCTCAGCTGGATAGAGTGCTGCACTCC
>JAZFYH010000020.1:0-4254 GCA_036443475.1 Gammaproteobacteria bacterium
TTCGTTATCAGCGAAAGCAGGTGCTGCGAAAAATATGCCGATTAAAGCGAGTATCAACTTTACGTTCATGATGATTGCCCTTATGTGAGCGGTGTGTCTAGGTAAGCAGTTTACCGGAGATTTTTTATCGCAGCTTTTCAGCTGCTATGAATTCAGATTATCGAAACACGCATTGTCAAACACCAGCAGGATTTTCATTATTTTTCACCACGTGCACGAAAACTTGCAACATCAGTGTATCGACTCCTGGTCTTCTAAAAATGCAAAGCAGATGAGCAGTGTGAGCATTTTCGGCAGCGGAAATTATTTTTTTGCGCGACAGTGATCCCAGCTGAGCGAGGACGGTGGAATGTCCACGTCTTTTATTTCACCGTTCTTGTTGACGAACTTCAGCGTGGCGTGTGCTTTCCTCGCGATCATGGCAAAACACATCATTTGTTCCATAGTGGCTTTACGCAGGATGATTTCTGTCGCGTTCAGTTTCTTGCGTAAGTGCGCGGCAAAATTCCGCGGCGGCATCACTTCGCCATCCTCAACGGACATGCCTTGCCGAGTCCAGTGCACGTAGTACTGCCCCGCTTCCAAGCCTGAATCTTCATCGCCTGTTTCGTTGAAAACTTTGACGACGCGTTCCGTAAGCGTGAACGCCGCTTCGGCACGTTGTTTCAATCCGGCCGCCACGTTTTGCCACAACGCAGTTTCCTGGTCATCCTGGTAAAAATCTTTAAGTGCATATCCTGCGGGCTCTAACATCTCGACGTAAAACAAGATCATTTCGTGTTTGCGCACCTCGTCAGGCACCATGACATAACGCGACATCATCCATTCATCCGACACAGTCACAGCATAGTCGTACAAGAACTGCGTGGTGAGTGCGGCTTCGCCATTTGGGTTGGTCGCAGCAGCTTGCTTATTGCTATAGGCGTAAGGATTTTGTCGGAACTTGAAACCGCCAAGATCCATGGCATTGCTGAAACTGTAGTTATACGTAACGTCGGATTCCGGCAGGATGGACTCGAATTGCACTATGAACAGCCGCTTGGCCAGATCACGGTCGAATTCCACAAAAATCCAGCGCTGCCCGTCGGCTACGTCGCCCAAGCGGAAATCGAACATACCTATGTATTCGAAACTTTCATCCAGGGTGAGATCAATGGCTGGTTGCGAGTCCGAGCTTAATGTGTTCAATACAGCATAGCGCTCAATATCTGCGATGCCCGCACTCGCTGATACCTGTAATAACCCGGCAAGTAAAAGGCTCATCATCTAGTCCTCTTCAGCCCTGCTGGAAACGGCTGAGCTGCTGCGATCAAATCTCGGCAGATCATCAGCAACATCAAACCAACTGATCTTGCTTTGTACCCAAACGTGGTCATCCGGACTAACCCGCCCCGGATCATCCAGGCTGCCCAATGTCACCTGGACGCGTTCTTGCAGGATTTCTTCGTGCATGGTCAGAGTACTCCCGCAAACCGCACAAAACCCGCGCTCTGCATACTCGGATGAGCGAAACCGCTTTGGTTGGCCTTTCACCCAGCGAAAATTTTCAGCCGGAAAGTGCACAAAGCTCAAACATGGCGCACCAGAATGTTTTCTGCAGAATTCACAATGGCAGAGCATGCAGCGCGACGGTTCCGCATTTGCTTCGTAGCGTACTGCGCCGCAAAGGCAACCGCCTGTGAAAACTATGGTTCCCATGGTGTTCACTCCTACAGTTCCTGATTTCGAAAAATACGGGCACGAACTTGCAGCGGACAAGTTCCCGACTTGTTCCGATACATATTTTTGAACCTTTACAACTAGGACTTGATATCGGACTTCTTGTATAAGAATTCTTCACCGCAGAATCCACATTTCTTCTCGAACGCGGACGGCAAAGAATCGAGGCTCTCGAAAATCGGCAAGGGTTTGCCGCAGGCCGCACACGCAATCGTGGGGCCATCTTCGGGTTTGTTCATGACGGTCTTGTCTGACATGGCGACCTCCGACAGTGACGCTCGCTAAGGGCGAGATTACGCCCATAGCGCGTGCATGACGAATAGATCTAAGGGAGTTACCGCACCAAGAAACCCGCAGCGATACCCGCTCAGGGTCCGATGGTGGTATCGCAAGTCTGATCGAAAGTAGCCTTCGCGTCCGCGCAGGGAATGGCAATCAGATCCGGTGCATCTAACCCACCCTGGTATTGCACAGTAATAACCATGGCCATGTCCTGATCGATCAGTGATTTCACGGTGTCGCACAGGGTACCTACACAATCAAAAAACAGTGAATTCAACAATGCTTGAGTGCCGTTCACTTCATCAAACACAATGCTGATCTCGGGCCGGCGTAGCGGAAAATTGAACGTAGAGTTGAGATCCTGTTCTTTGATGAACAAGCCTTCGATCAGCTGGAAAAGCAAGCCATCATCATCGTTCACCGGATTGTCCAGCGTGAAGATATCCACCTTGATGATATTCAAAAACCCCACCAGAAAATTGAAATCAACAATGTCCGACAATAGCGGTTCCCAAGCGTCGGTTTTGGATTCTTTTACGGCCAAGCAGGCTTGGACTTGATCGTCATTGTTGATGCATTCCACGCGGAACGCCGCGACGAACAGGGTCACTCGTTTTTCATCCAGCGTTAGTGTGCTGACACCGGATACGCCTTGGTCTTCTTTGTCACCGGGACAACCGGTTAGCAGCAGAGCAAGACCGAGTAATAGCCAGCGTTTGTGAAATTTCAATTGCATTACTACCATTCTCCTGGTCGCGAGCCGCCTGGTTGGCCCGCTTGAGCCGGGGGATTCTACCCGAATTTCCATCGCCCTGCCTTGCTGCAACGCGCCGCCACGCCGCCCGGCAAGCCGTCTCAGATCCGGGCAGTGTTGCAAAGATATTTACAGTGGGGTATGACTGCTCATCCCTTGCGAACGGAGCACCCCAATGAAAAGTATGGCCGGCTTGTTTAGCTGCCTGTTCCTGCCAGCCGTGTTGGCCGCGCCACAGGATTCGTTCACGGATCCGCGTGATCAGCAAACTTATGGAGTGGTAGAGGTGGCCGGTATGCGTTGGATGGCCGGAAACCTGCGTTACGCTGCCCGCAATTCCGTGTGCTACGACAACGAAATTGAGAACTGTAAAACTCTAGGCCGGTTGTATCCCTGGGAAATCGCCCTGCAGGCGTGCCCGGACGGCTGGCATTTGGCGACGGAGTACGAGTGGCAAACGCTGGAACTGGAACTGGGGGTACCGTTCGAAGAACTGGAAGGCAACCGGGAGCGCGGCGAGCCGGCTGGTGAACAAATTAAGGTAACCGGCAACCACGCATTGAAATTTCCCTACGCGGGATACCGCAACCCGGAAGGCGAATTCCGCCGCAAGGATGAAAGCACGGCCATCTGGACCGCCAACGAATCGGACTTCAACCACGCCTGGCACCGCGACTTGAATATTGAGCGCAGCGGCATTTATCGCAGCCGTGTGTACAAGCCATGGTCGTTGTCAGCGCGTTGCGTGGCTAATCACCTTGAGCCGAAAGAAACTGGAAATGAAAGAACGCCAGGGACATGACCCTTATTTCCGTTTAACTTGCGACGGTTTTTTCTTTCATGACGTAGCGCCAGAACGCGATCGCGATCACGAGATTCAGCGCAATACCGAACAAACCAACTTCAGGCCCGAACAGGTGTGTGTCCTGGATACCCAGCGCACCCACTTTTTCGCCAAAACCGAACAGTGCATACGCGATACCGTTCCACACGCCATGACTGACACTGGCAACAACAATCGATCCGGATAGCTGCCGCAATAGCCCCCAATTGAGGCCAAGTAACGTGGCGTTTACCAGGTATAACGGAATTTCCTTAGCTGGCAGATCGAAACCGGTTTCCAGGCTGATGGCGGAAATGTGCCAGGCGGTGAATATCAAGGACGTAGCAATCAATATTGCGCGATCGGACAAGCCGTTTTTCTTCAAGCCGGCCCATAGCCAGCCGCGGAAAAATCCTTCCTCGGTAATGATTGCGCCCAGGATGGTACCAAAAATGCCCGCGAATAAATTGAACCTGGCCTTGTCCCAATCCGTAGCCGAGGTATCGATTTGACCACTGGCATAGGCTGCAGCAGCAAGCACCGACATCACTACCAGCGGGTAGGCCACCGCGAACCCATGGTGACTGATCTTACCCCACTTGAAGCCGATCTCGGCTCTCGAAAATTTCTGCCACCACCAGAAAAACAAGAACAACGGCAACAACGGCAGCGCGCT